>CAMDXD010000077.1 GCA_945877995.1 Bordetella parapertussis | reverse complement strand
GGCGTGCTGAACCTGTTCAATCCGCTCGAGGCATAGGCACGCGGAGGCACCGATGGCGGACGCAATGCTCGATGCACTGATCATCGGCGGAGGTCACAACGGCCTGACCTGTGCCTGCTACCTCGCGGCTGCCGGCCTGAAGGTGCGCGTGCTGGAACGGCGCGCGGTGCTGGGCGGCGCCGCGGTGACCGAGACCTTCCATCCGGGGTTCCGCAACTCGGCGCTGTCCTACACGGTCAGCCTGCTCAACCCGACGGTGATCCGCGACCTGCGCCTGGCGGAACACGGCCTGCGCGTGCTCGAACGGCCGCTGGCGAACTTCCTTCCGCTATCGGACTCGTCGTTCCTCAAGATGGGCGGGGGACTGGCGGCCACGCAGGCGGAGGTGGCGAAATTCTCGCCGCGCGATGCACAGCGGTTGCCGGAGTACTACGAGCGGCTGGAACGGGTCGCCGACGTGCTGCGCGGGATCGTGCTCGAGACCCCGCCGAACGTCGGCGGCGGCATCGCCGACATGCTGCGAGCACTGTCCGCCGGCAACCGGGTGCGCAAGCTCTCGATGCCGGAGCGCCGCGACCTGCTCGACCTCGTCGCGAAGAGCGCCGGCGACCTGCTGGACGGTTGGTTCGAGTCCGATCCGATCAAGGCGGTGCTCGGCTTCGACGCGGTGGTGGGCCACTATGCCAGCCCGTACACCCCGGGCAGTGGCTACGTGCTGCTGCATCACTGCTTCGGCGAAGTGAACGGACGGCGCGGCGCGTGGGGCCATGCGGTCGGCGGGATGGGCTCGATCACGCAGGCGATGGCTGCCGAGGCGCGCCGGCGTGGCGTCGAACTGGTGACCGATGCGGCGGTGGCCCGGGTACTCGTGCGCGCCGGCCGGGCCTGCGGCGTGGTGATGGCCGATGGCAGCGAGATCACCGCGCGCAGCGTGGTGTCGAACCTGAACCCGAAGCTGCTCTACCGAGACCTCGTGCCGCAGGACAGCCTGGACCCGGAGTTCAGGCAGCGCGTAGCCGGCCATCGCAACGGTTCGGGCACGGTACGCATCAACGTCGCGCTGTCCGGGCTGCCCACGTTCACCTGCCTGCCGGACCCCGGCGTGCACCACCAGTCGGGCATCATCTGCGCGCCATCGCTCGCATACATGGAGCGTGCGTTCTTCGATGCTCGTACCGAAGGCCTCGCGCGCGAACCGATCGTCGAGGTACTGATCCCGAGTACGGTCGACGATTCGCTTGCCCCGCCCGGGCAGCACGTGGCGAGCCTGTTCTGCCAGCAGTTCGCGCCGGAACTGCCCGGCGGCCAGTCATGGGACGACGCGCGCGACGAGGCGGTGCGGCGCGCATTCGCGGTGGTCGACCGCTTCGCACCGGACTTCAGCCGTTCGGTCATCGCGTACAAGGCGAACACGCCGCTCGACCTAGAGCGCGAGTACGGCCTGATTGGTGGCGACATCTTCCACGGCGCGCTGACACCGGACCAGCTCTACAGCGCCCGCCCTTTCCTCGGTCATGCCGACTACCGGGGCGCGCTGCCAGGACTGTACCTCTGCGGGTCGGGAACCCATCCCGGCGGTGGCGTCACCGGCGCACCGGGGCACAACGCGGCGCGCGAGATCGTGAAGGACTGGAAGCGCGGGCGCCTGCGCCACTGAGCCGGATGGCGGCCGGTGCTTACCTCGGGCAGCGCCAGGATTTCGACCACCGCACGGTTCATTGCACCGCTACCCGGCAATGGTAATGGCGGTGTCAACAAGCCAGAGGTATCCTCCCACCATGGACCATCGATCACAGTCTCGCCTGAACGGTCTCTGCGGCTATGTCGTGGACCGCGTCACCCACCTGCGCGGCGACGCCGACTGGCTCGCAGCCCGCCTGGCCGACCCGTCCAGCCGCGTCGTACCGGTATGGCGCAGCCGCAACCTGATCAGGCCGGGCACCGACCTGTCGGCGGTGATGCTCGATCGAGAGACGGCAGCGGAACTGATCGCGACGACCGAAACGCTGGTGCTGCTGGGCGAAGACGAAGGCGTCGCCTACTTCGCCGTGGGCCTGCCCGGCCGCGAAGACGAACTGCACGGGCGGCTGAGCAGCCTCGGCGAGTTCCGCGACCTGCGCGATACCGCCGCACTGCTGCCCGCGCGCGAGGGTGCGCTGCTGGCGCATGCGCGCGCCATGGTGTTCTGGCACCAGACCCACCGCCACTGCGGCAGTTGCGGGTCGCCGACGCGCAGCGCGGAAGCGGGCCACTCTCGCATCTGCCTGAACGAGGCCTGCAAGCGCTCCTGCTACCCTCGCACCGACCCGGCAGTGATCGTCGCGGTCAGCCGCGGCGAGCGCATCCTGCTCGGGCGCAAGCCCGAATGGCCGCCCGGCCGCTTCTCGACCGTCGCCGGCTTCGTCGAACCCGGCGAGACGCTCGAAGAAGCCGTCGCCCGCGAAGTGAAGGAAGAAACCGGCATCGTCTGCAGCGAGGTGGTCTACCACTCGTCCCAGCCCTGGCCGTTTCCGAGTTCGATCATGCTCGGCTTCCATGCGTTCGCGGCCAGCGAGGCGATTACGGTCGACACCACCGAACTGGACGACGCCCGCTGGTTCACGCGCGAAGAGATGGTCGCGGGCCTGCTTTCGGGAAGCTTCCTGCTGCCGCGCAGCCTGTCGATCTCGTTCCGCCTGATCGAGGACTGGTTCGACGCCGGACGCGCCGAGGGCACGCCGACGCTGCGCGAACTGGGGGCCGGCAGGACCTGGTAGCGCGCGGTGGTGGCTAAAGCAGGTTGAACAGGCTGAGGTTCTGCGTCTGGATGAACGACTTCTGCGCCGCCTCGAGCAGGGTCTTCTGCAGCGTGAGGTCGCTGATCGCCTGCGCGTAGTCGACGTCTCTCAGTTCGCTCACGCTTGCGTCGAACTGCACCGCGAGGTCGCTGTTGGTCGCCACGGTAACGTCCACTTCCTCCATGCGCGCGCCGATCGCGGTCTGCACGTCCAGCGCGCGATCGATCGCCTGGTCGATGTTGGCAAGTGCAGTGCCCAGGTCGTTGGTGAGCTTCGCACTCTGCGCCGGCGTGCCTATGGGCGTGGCAAGGGCGTTGATCAGGGCGTTCACCGTGGTGAACATGCTCTGCGTCGGGCTCTGCCGCAGCGTGAAGGTATCGGCGTCCCCGGGGCTGCCGTCGATCGTGACCGTCGCTCCGTAGTCGAACGCGGGCTCGGTACCCTGGCTGCGCAGGTTGATCGCGCTGCCGGCCGCGAAGGTCCGCAGATAGGGACCCGTGGCCGACGCGGCTGCCCCGGTCAGCAGCGAATTGCCACTGACGTTGTCGACCAGGTCGTAGGTCGTCGTGGCCGGGTTGGTCGCGCTGTTGACGTCGAAGCGGATGGTGAAGTCCGACGGGTTGCTCGCCGCGCTCCAGGTGGCCGGATCGGTCACCGCGCCGATACCTGTCGTGCCCGTGCCCGTATTGGCGGCGGCCGCCGCCGTGGCGAAATCGCCGTTGCCGGTGCGGATCCGCTGGAAGATTTCCGAGCCGGCATCGCTGATCGGCACATAGCGCGATGAGCTGATCTGCAACATCCGCTGGCCCTGGTCACCGGAGTACTGCACCGTTCCCGGTGCGGTCTCGGAGAACGGCTGTGTCTGTCCGCGGTAGCCGGAGAACAGGTAGCCACCCTGCCCGTCGGTCGCATTCGCGAGCGACAGCAGTTCCTGGTAGTTGCCGCGCAGTTCGCGTGCGAGGATCGCCCGGTCACTGTTGCCGAGCGTGCCATTCCCGGCTTTGACGATCGTGCTGCGTACGTCCTGGAGGGAACGGATCACGCTTTGCAACGACTGCTCGCCCAACGAGAGCGAAGAGCTGGCTGCGCCTGCGTTCTCCACGAACTGCTGGGTGGCAGACTTCGCCTGTGACAGGTCGAGGATACGGCCGGCCGCGATCGGGTCGTCCGACGGAGTGCCGACCCGGCGCCCGGTCGAGATCTGCTGCTGCACGTCGAGCATGGACCGCTGCCGGTCGATGACTGTCCCGATACCTTGTTCGAAGAGGGTATTGGTGCTGATGCGGATGCCCATGGTCGAGGGGTGGCTCCAGTCAGTTCATTTGCAGGATCGAATCGAACAGCTTCGCCGAAACGGCGATCAGCTTGCTCGCAGCCTGGTATGCCTGCTGGAAGCGGATCAGGTTCGCTGCCTCCTCCTCCAGGTTCACGCCCGAGAGCGACTGCTGTGCCGCCTTCGTCTCCTTCAGGATGCCGGTCAATGCGGCACCGGTCACCTTCACTTCGCTGGCGATCGTCCCGATGCTGCCGACCATCGCGCTGTAGGCCGTCTGGTAGGTGCTCGCGCCACCGTCTAGGCCGGGTACCGACTGCAGGTCGGCGAGCAGCAGCGCATTACGGTTGTCCGCCCGCCCGCCGGTGTTGGCCTGTACCACCAGCGTATCGGAGGCCTCCGGGCGGCCGGCCAGCCGCGTCGACCAGCCGTTGTAGCTGATCGTCATCCCGGCGGTGAAGGTGACGTTGCTCGCCAGCGTCGTCGCAGCGGTGTTGTCCACCACGTTGAAGGTGGTCGGCGGTGAGTTGAACGTGATGGTGACGGTATTCGACAGCGCGGCGTTGAGCGGCGGCTGACTGCTGGAATCGACCACCGGTGCCTCGATGGTGGCAGATCCCAGGTTCGATACTGTCGCCTGCCCGCGCACCGGCGCAGCTGCGGCGATCAGCGAAGGGTCGCTGATCGCCAGTCCGAGGTCGCGTGCGCCGAAACGGGTCGGCTGCACCAGCCAGCTGTTGCCGGCCGCCGGTGTACCGGTACCCGCCGCCAGCGTGACCCCGTCGACCGTCTGCGGCAGGGTCGCGAACGGCCCGCTCGAAACGTCGTCCGACAATCGCGTCACCGTGTAGGCTGTGCCGCTGAAAGAGACCCGGTAATCGCTGAGCGTGAGGGCGGACACGTCGGCGATCGATGCACCGATGGTCGCGGTGGTGCCGCTGGCGGGGGTCACGGTTGGCGAGCCCACCGTGAAGAAATCGCCGCCCGCCGCGCCATTCAGGTCCTGGCCCAGGCGGTGCTGCGCGTTGAACGTCTCGCCCAGGCCGATCGCGATCCGGCCCAGCGCATTCTGTGCGGTGTCGAGCGACTCGCTGCGGAATTGCAGCAGCGCACCCAGGCTGCCGCCGGTGATGTTGCGACTGTCGATCGGCACCGGCGCGCCAGTGAACTGGTAGCCGACGTCGAGCCTGCGCGGATCGTCCGCGTTGGGCACTGCTGCCAGCTTCAGTGCGGCTTCGCCGACGACCAGCGCCTGTCCGGTGCCGATGGTCACGTTGTAGCCGCCGTCGGACTGCCGGATGACCTGAGCGGACACCAGCTTATTAAGCTCCATCACGAGGTTGTCGCGCTGGTCGAGCAGGTCGTTCGGTTGCTGCGCGCTGGTGCCCGCGGCCTTGGCGATCTGGCCGTTCAGCCTGCCGATCTGGCTGGCGATCGTGTTGATGCTGTCGATCGTGCCGGACAGTTCGCTGTTCACGCCCGAACGCAGATCGGTGAGCCGCTGGTCGAGTGCAGTGAAGCGCGAGACCAGCGCTCCGCTGCCCGACAGAAGGGTCTGGCGAGAGGTGGTCGTTCCCGGGCTGGCCGCGACGTCCTGGACCGCCCGGAAGAACTGCTGCATCGCCGGCGACAGGCCAGCAGCGGGATCGGCCACGAGGTTGTTGATCTGGTTCACCTGCGCCGCATACTTGTCGTAGAACGACACCTGGGTCTGCGCCAGCTGCCCCTGGCGGTCCAGCACCTCGCTGTAGGCGCGCCGCACGTTGTCGACGTTGACACCGCGCCCGAAGAAGCCTGCGCCGGAGAGCTGCGGGACCTGCGGCGACGAGTCGATCCGCTGGCGGTGGTACCCGGCAGTGGCTGCGTTGCTGATGTTGTGGCCGGTGGTGACCAGCCCGGCCTGCGCCGCGTTCAGGGCGGTCAGGCCAATGTTCAACACGCTACCGGACATTTCGATCTCCCTGACGGATTATCGGCATCGCCTGTCCATTCTTGACCTCGCCGACGGCCGGGGCGACGCCCGCAGCCTGCTCCGCCGCCCTGGCCATCGCGCGTGAACGATCGATCTGCGAGATCACCATGTCGGCCATGCCGATGCCGGGGCCGTTGGCGATCCGGTTCGCCAGCTGCTCGTCCAGCAGGCCGGTGTACATCCGCGATTCATTGCTGTCGAACAGTCCTTCGCCATCGCCCTTCTGCGCCTCGCGCATGCTTTTCAGGAGCTGGTTCAGGAACAGTGACTCGAACTGCTTGGCTGCTGCCTGGATCGCCTTCGGATCGTCTGCCCGGGCCTTCGAGCGCAGCGTGCCGAGCGCGTTCGGATCCAGGGAGGAGCTGGCGGGGACGAACTTCGCGTCCATCAGATGATCTCCAGTTCGGCCTGAAGCGCGCCGGCGGCCCGCATCGCCTGCAGGATCGACAGCAGGTCCTGCGGGCTGGCCCCGACCGCGTTCAGCGCACGCACCACTTCGGCGAGGGACGGGCTGGCGGGGATCTGCACCAGCTGGCCGCCGTCAGCCTTGATCTCGATGTTAGCGCTCTCGGTCACCACGGTCTGTCCGCCGGACAGCGCACCCGGCTGGCTCACGCCCGGGGTGCTGCTGATCGTCACCGAAAGGCTGCCGTGGGCTACCGCGCAGGGCAATACCGTCACCAGCTGGTTCATCACCACCGAGCCGGTGCGAGCATTGATGATCACCTTCGGCGAAGCGTCGGCGCGTACCACCTGCAGATTTTCCATCGAGGCGAGGAACCCGACGCGCTGGTGCGGATCGACTGGCGCCTGCACGCGCACGTGGCGCGCATCGAGCGCCTGCGCCACGGCGTTTCCGAAGCGGGTGTTGATCGCCTCGGCCAGCCGGTTCGCGGTGGTGAAGTCGGCCTCGCGCAGCTCCAGGTTGACGAAGTCGCCTTGCCCGACCGGCGTGGACGGCGTGCGCTCGACCGTCGCGCCATTCGGGATGCGGCCCGAGTTGAGCTGGTTGATCTGCACGCTCGAGCCACCGGCCGAAGCGCCCGCACCGCCGAGCAGGATGTTGCCCTGCGCAACCGCGTAGATCTGGCCATCGGCACCCCGCAGCGGGGTCATGAGCAGGGCGCCACCGCGCAGGTTGCGCGCGTTGCCCATCGAGGAAACCGTGATGTCCAGCGACTGGCCCGGGCGCGCATACGCCGGAAGCGTGGTCGTCACCATCACGGCTGCGACGTTGCGCAGCTGAAGGTTGGTGCCGGGCGGCAGCTGCACGCCAAGCTGGCCGAGCATGCTGACGATGCTCTGGACGGTGAACGGGGTCTGCGTGGTCTGGTCGCCGCTGCCGTCCAGTCCGACCACGATGCCGTAGCCGACGAGCTGGTTGGAGCGGGCGCCCTGCATGGTGGCGAGGTCCTTGATGCGGTTCTGGCCCCACGCCAGACCGGAGCCGCTGCCGAGCACGGTGAACACCAGCGCCAGCAACAGCAGGCGCGAATGGCCGGTGGCTGCGCCAAGGGAGAAGCAGGGACGATAGGCCATGGTCGGTGCCCCGGTCAGAACGGCAGGAAGGTGAGGAACATGCGAGCCAGCCAGGCCATGCGCTGGGCCTCGCTGATGTATCCGGAGCCGCGGAACTCGATGCGTGCGTCGGCCACCCGGGTCGAGGACACGCTGTTGGCCGCAGTCACGTTGTTCGGATTGACCACGCCGGAGAAGCGGATGTACTCGGTGTTGGTGCCGATCGACACCTGCTTCTCTCCCGATACCATCAGGTTGCCGTTCGGGTACACCTCGATCACCGTCACCGCGATGTTGCCGGTGAGGATGTTGTTCGTCGATGAACCGCCACTGCCTGCGTGCGAGTTGCTGGACGAAGCGCTCACGTCCAGGCCCTGGAAGGTCTTGCCGAGCATGCCCACGATCGACGGCACGCTGGCGGTGGTGTCGCCCTCGCGCTTGGCGCTGCTCGACGTCGTGTTGCTCGCCTGCAGGCGCTCCTCGATGGTGATCATGATGGTGTCGCCGGCGAAGCGGGCCCGCCGGTCGCTGAACAGCAGGAGGCGCGCGGTGCCGTCCTGGAAGATGGCGCCGTCGGCTGGCGCAGGGCGCGCCTGCTGCTCGGGACGCACGCTCATCGGCTGGTGGACGTTGGTCGGCGGGACGGTGCTGCAGCCGGCCGCGGCCAGCAGCAGGAGGACCGACGGGAGGCACAGCAGGAAGCGCAGGACGGTGTTCATGGTCGACTCGTTTCGGAGGAAGTTCTGGTCGGGGGCGCAGTGCCGCTATCGGATCAGAGCTGCGTCAGCTTCTGCAGCATCTGGTCGGAGGTCTGGATCGAGCGCGAGTTGATCTCGAATGCGCGCTGTGCGGTGATCAGGTTCACCAGTTCCTCGGTGACGTTCACGTTCGAGGTCTCGACGAAGCCCTGGTTCAGGGCGCCGAGCCCGTTGGTACCCGGCACGTTGGTCTGCGCGGTGCCAGATGCCGCAGTCTCGAGGAACAGGTTCTCGCCGCGCGCCTGCAGGCCGGCGGGATTGATGAAGTTGGCCAGCTGGATCTGGCCGACCTGGGTGGGCGCGGTCGCGCCTGCGGCGAGCACGCTCACCGTACCGTCGCTGCCGATCGTGATGCTCAGCGAGTTGGGCGGGATCGTGATCGTCGGCTGCAGCGGATAGCCGCTCGACGTGACCATCTGTCCCTGGTTATCGAGCTGGAACGAGCCGTCGCGCGTATAGGACACCGAGCCGTCGGGCAGGGTCACCTGGAAGAAACCGTTGCCGTTCACCGCAAGGTCCAGCGGGTTGCCCGTGTTCTGCAGGTTGCCCGTGGTGAAGATCCGCGCGGTAGCGACCGGCCGCACGCCAGTACCCTGTTGCAGGCCGGACGGAACCTGCGTCTGCTGGGTCGACTGCGCCCCGGGCTGGCGCAGTGTCTGGTACAGCAGGTCTTCGAACACCGGGCGCTGGCGCTTGAAGCCGTTGGTGCTGACGTTGGCGAGGTTGTTCGAGATGACGTCGACGTTGGTCTGCTGCGCTTCGAGACCGGTCTTGGCAACCCACAGTGAGCGGATCATTCTTGGCTTTCCGAGGATCAGGCGTTTAGGTTGAGCAGCTGCGCCGCCGAGCGGGCATTCTGGTCGGCGGTCTGCACCATGCGGATCTGCATCTCGAACTGGCGCGCCTGCGAGATGATTTCGGTGATCGCGGACACTGCATTCACGTTGCTGCGCTCGAGCGCGCCGGATGCGAGCGCGACGTTTTCGGCCACGGGCGCCGGCTGCCGGCTCGAGAGCCGGAACAGGCCGTCGTCTCCGCGCACCAGTTCGCGCTCGTTCGGATCCACGAGCTTGATGCGGCCGACGGCGTTGGTGATGTTCGGGATGCCGGCCGCCGGAATGGTCGACACGGTACCGTCGCGGCCGATGCTGACCTGGGAATCCGGCGGAATCGCGATCGGTCCGCCGTCGCCCACCACGTCGAGGCCGGTCTTGGTCTGCAACTGACCGTTCGCATTGATCTCCAGCGCGCCGCTGCGGGTGTAGGCCTCGCGGCCGTCCGGCGTCCGCACGGCGATCCAGCCACGCCCCTCGACTGCGACGTCCAGGGTGCGGCCAGTGCGGTCGATCGGCCCCGGTGCGAAGTTGGTGCCGACGGTCGAATCGACGACGAACGTACGGGTCGGCTGGCCCGGCCCGATGACGGCGGCCGCGCGCGCGCTGTTGTACTGCGAGCGGAAGCCGTCGGTCGATACGTTGGCGAGGTTGTGCGAGGTCGAAGCCTGCTTGGACAGCGCATGCTTCGCCCCATTCATCGCAATGTAGATCAGGCGGTCCATTCAGGTCTCGAGTCCGGTGGCGGCAGGAGTAGCAGGATCAACGCAGGTTGACGAGGGTCTGCATCACCGCGTCGTTCGTCTTGATGGTCTGCGCGTTAGCCTGGTAGTTGCGCTGCGCGGTGATAAGGTCGACGAGTGCCTGGGTCAGGTCGACGTTGCCTTCCTCCAGGGCGGCGGCCTTCAACGACCCCAGCGTGCCGCTACCGGGGGTACCGGTGATCGGCAGTCCGGAGCCCGGCGTCTCGGCGTACTGGCCTGCGCCCATGGGGTTGAGACCCTGGGCGTTGACGAAGGTCGCCAGGACGACCTGGCCGAGGTTGCGCGTCTGCCCGTTCGTGTAGCGCCCGCGCATGATGCCGTCGTCGGCGATGTTGAAGCCGGCCAGCTTTCCAGAGGTGAAACCGTCCTGGCTCAGCGCGGTGACGCCGAAGTCGGACCCGTACTGGGTGGCACCGGTGAAATTGAAGGTCAAGGTCAGCGGCGAAGCTGCGCCACCGGTGACCGGCACCGTCACGCCGGTGATCGGCATCGTGGTGCTCAGCAGGCCGGTGTTCGAGAAGTTGAGCGCCGCAGGCAAACCGGTCACGTTCGGCGTCGCGGAGTTGTCGATCGTCCCGTGCAGGTCCCACTGACCGACAGTCGCGCTGCGCACGAAGAACAGCTCGAGCACGTGCGAGTTGCCCAGCGAGTCATAGACGGTACTTGCCGTCGTGTTCGTGTACGTGGAGGGGTCGTTCGCGTTGAACGGCAAGGTGATCGCCGGCTTGCGCGAATCCAGGTTGAACACCGCGTCGAACTCGGAGGTCGGCGTCGGCGACAGGTCCGATGTCGCGACGCGCAGCGGCGTCGGCTGGGTCGGCAGGATCACGCCGGTGCTGTCGGCCGGGTAGCCAGTCAGGTTGTAGCCTGCACCGTTGACGAGGTAGCCGGCATTGTCGACCTGGAACTGGCCGTTCCGGCTGTAGGACACGACGCCGTTCTGTTCCATCCGGAAGAAGCCGTTGCCCGATATCGCCACGTCGAGCGGATTGTCGGTGACGCTGATGGCGCCCTGGGTGAAGTCCTGGACGACGCTGGCGACCTTGGTACCGATGCCGACCGCGCCGGAACCGCTCAGGGAAGAGGCCATCACGTCGGCAAACTGCGCGCGCGATCCCTTGAAGCCAATGACGTTCGCGTTGGCCACGTTGTTTCCGACGACATCGAGGTCGCGTGCGGCGCTGTTCAATCCACTCAAGCCGGTCTGGAAGCTCATCGGTTTTCTCCTGTGGTGCTGTCTGTGTGGGTGCTGTTTCGAAATCGGGGTGTTGCCGCGGCGCTGCCTGCCGGGCTCAGTCGATACGCCTGACCTGCGACACGTCGGCGGCGCCGATGCTGCGCAGGTTGAGCAGCGAGGAGCCGCCCTGCATGCTCACGCTGTCGACGTAACCGGCGACCAGGCCACTGGCCGTCACTGCCTTGGATGCGGCGGTTGCATTCAGGCGCAGCGAGTAATCGCCGGCCGCCACCGTCTCGCCGGCATTGTTGCGGCCGTCCCATTCGAAGGTGGACGTACCCTGGGGCAGCGCACCGAAGGCCATGCCGCGCACGGTCCTGCCGGTGGCATCGACGATGTTCACCTCGACCTTGTCGGCGGCGGCGGCCAGTTCGACGCCGACCGTGACAGGGGTCGAGCCGCCGAATCGCACCAGGTCGCTCGCCACCACCACCGTGCGGCCGATCAGGGCGGCGTTCTGCGTGGCAGACATCGCGCTGGACATCGCCGACAGCGAGTTGTTCAGCTTGTCGATGCCGCCGACGGTGCTGATCTGCGCAAGCTGGCTGGTGACCTGTGCGTTGTCCATGGGGTTCATCGGATCCTGGTTACGCATCTGGGTGACGAGCAGCTTCAGGAAGCGGTCCTGGCTTTCGTCCGCGGTCGAACTGGCAAGCGTGCCGCCGACGGAGGATCGCGGCAGGACGCTGGCAGCGCTGTTGACGGCAGGCAGTACGGTGGACATGGCGGGGCTCCTCGGGTCGACGCGGGCGATCAGGTCTGCAGCAGCGACAGCGTGCGCAGGGTCATCGTCTTGGCCGCGTTCATCACGTCGGCGTTGGTCTGGTAGGCGCGGGAGGCCGAAATCATGTTCACCATCTCCTCGACCGCATCGACGTTGGGCATCGTCACGTAGCCGCGCGCATCGGCCAGCGGATGGTTGGGGTCGAACTGCAGCCGCGGCGGCGAAGGGTCATCGATCACCCCGGCTACGCGCACGCCGACGGCCGACTTGTCGCGGCCGACCGGCTGCGCACTGAACACCACCTGCTTCGCCTTGTAGGCGCCACCAGTGGAGCTCGCGGCGCTGTCCACGTTGGCCAGGTTGCTGGCGACCACGTTGAGCCGCTTGGACTGCGCGGTCATCGCGGAAC
>CAMDXD010000076.1 GCA_945877995.1 Bordetella parapertussis | reverse complement strand
TGGTTGCATCGCTCGGACGCGAGGACCGCTGGGTCGAACTCGATACAGCGCAGCGCGCCGAGCGTGCGCCGGGCGCATCCGGCGAGCCAGCGGCCGGTACGGCGGCGGTCCCGGACCCGCTTCGCGAGGCGCGATGAGCGGCGCGCGCGTACCGGCTCGGCCGGAGTGGCCAGCGGGACATGCCTCCGAACGCTGGACCCGCCTGTTCGAACACTGCGGGCAGGCGGTGAGGCAGGCACAGCCCTGGGTGCTGTCGGGCCGGCTCACGCGAGTCGCCGGGCTGGTGATGGAGACGGTCGGGCTCAAGGTCCCGGTGGGTAGCAGTTGCTACGTGTATTCGCAGACCGGCATGCGGGTCGAGGCGGAAGTGGTCGGATTTTCCGGCGACCGGCTGTTCCTGATGCCATCGACCGATGTGTTCGGGCTGGAGCCCGGCGCGATCGTGATGCCGATCGACGGCGCGAGCCGGCGCGTCCCGAAGCTTGGCGCCAATTTCTATCCTCGCCGGCGCGCGGCCGATCGAGCCCGGCAGGTCGCGGTCGGGGAGAAACTCCTCGGACGGGTGGTCGACGGGAGTGGACGCCCGCTCGACGACCTCGGTCCGGTGCCGCAGGATCAGCATGCGCCCCTTTACAGTCGCCCTGTCAATCCGCTCGACCGGGCGCCGATCCGTACGGTGCTCGATACCGGCGTGCGCGCGATAAACGCGCTGCTCACGGTCGGACGCGGACAGCGGCTCGGGCTGTTCGCCGGCAGCGGCGTGGGCAAGAGCGTACTGCTGGGCATGATGGCCCGTTACACCAATGCCGACGTGGTCGTGGTCGGCCTGATCGGCGAACGCGGGCGCGAGGTGAAGGAGTTCATCGAGAACATCCTCGGACCTGAAGGGCGTGCACGCTCGGTGGTGGTTGCAGCGCCGGCCGACACACCACCCCTGCTGCGCCTGCACGGCGCCGCCTACGCGACGGCGATTGCCGAGCACTTCCGCGACCAGGGCCTGCAGGTACTGCTGATCATGGATTCGCTCACCCGCTACGCGATGGCACAGCGCGAGATCGCACTGGCGATCGGAGAGCCGCCAGCCACGCGCGGCTATCCCCCGTCGGTGTTCGCCAAGCTGCCGCAACTGGTCGAGCGGGCCGGCAACGGCCGTTCCGGCGGCGGTTCCATCACCGCCTTCTATACCGTGCTCGCCGAGGGCGACGATCAGCAGGATCCGATCGCGGACTCGGCGCGCGCAATTCTCGATGGCCATATCGTGCTGTCGCGTTCGCTGGCCGACCAGGGCCACTATCCGGCGATCGACATCGAGGCGTCGATCAGCCGGGCGATGAATGAACTGGTGTCGGTGGAGGAGTTCGCGCTGGTCCGGCGCTTCAAGTACTACTACTCGCGCTACCAGCGAAGCCGCGACCTGATCAGCGTCGGCGCATACGTGCGAGGCGGTGATCGTGAACTGGACGAGGCGGTGGCCCGCTATCCTGCACTGGAAAAGTTCCTGCAGCAGGGCCAGTACGAGCGGTCGGACTACCCCCAGTCGCGTGGCGCGCTGGCCGCGCTGTTCGCGTCGTGAGCGCGGGCCGGCGATGACCCGGCGTTTTCCCCTGCAGCCGCTGGTCGATCTCTCGGCGGACCAGGTCGAGGCGGCCGAGCGCCGGTTGCAGGCACTCGATGCCGACCAGCGCCAGGCCAGGGAGAAGCTGGCGCAGGTCGAAGCCTACCGCGTGGAGTACAAGGAGCGCCTGCAGCGGTCGCTCTCGGGGGGTATGAACGTGATGAAGCTGCGCGACTGGCACGCGTTCCTGGTCCGGCTGGACGAGGCCTGCGTGCAGCAGGCCGCCGAGGTGGCCGTACGCGAAGCTGCCTATCTTGCCGGCCGGAATGACTGGCTGGAACAGCGTCGGCGGAAGAAGGCATTCGATGCCCTGGCCACCCGCCACGAACAGACGGAGGCCGTGCGCGAAGCCAAGCTGGAGCAGCGTCTGCAGGACGACCACGCCCAGACGATGCTGCGCGAGGCACGGCGGCACGAAGCGGAGCGATAGAGGGGCGCTGTTCAGGGCGACCGCTGACGCGCCGGAAAAGGTGCGCGAGCGGGGCGCGACAGGTGGCACGGGGCTTGCAAAAGGGGTTGGCAACCCGATCCCACTACCGAGGTATTGCCGTGAATGCTGCCGTGCAAGCAGGACCTGCCATCAGCCCCGTGCAGGGCGCCAACCCGGCGCAGGCTGCGGTCGACATGTCTGCGGGCGAACCCGATGCGTCCCTGCCTGAAGGTGCCTTCAAGGACGTGCTCGAGAAACGGCTGCAGTTCGGCAATGGGCTGGCCATCGACAAGTCCGCGCTGGCGGCGGATGCCCGGGAGACTGTATCCGATCCATCTGAGATCCCGCAACTCATTGATTTAAATAGGGTAGCATCTGAAGCGGTGGTGGCCTTCCTCGCCCTCCAGCCGACGGCGAGCCTGCCCGCTGCGCCAGCCGGAACAGCCGAGGTTCCCGACCCGCTGCTGCAGGTTGCCGCTCGTGCATCCCTCGTCGAATGGACTCCGCCGAAGGGCCTTGCCGGCGCGACTGCCCCGGCCGACCATGCGCCTGGCGAAGCCTTCGAGGTATCTGTCGAGCCGGATCCGCACGCGGCAATCGGTGCCGGGACCGGCAAACCATTGCCGCCGGCGGCGGCCGAGCCTGGCGCATCCTTCCGCGGCCTCTTCGCGGAAGCTGCCGCCGCCAGCCGTCCCGTCGATGCCGGGGTACCGCTGCCAGTCGCCGTCGATGCGCGGCTGCCAGTCGCCGTCGATGCGCCGCCCGCCTCGGCAGCAGGGGTGCCGCCAGTGTCCGGTACGGCGCAAGGCACGACCCAGCCAGCCGATGTACGGGTCGCCAGCACCCAGGTAGCCGTACCGTTCGGCCGGCCCGAGTGGACGAACGCAATGAACGAGCGAGTCAACTGGCTCGTCGGGCAGCGGATGCAGTCGGCGGACATCCAGATCAATCCGCCGCAGCTGGGGCCAGTCGAGGTCCGGATCACGATTCAGAACGACCAGGCGAACGTCTACTTCACGTCCCACAACAGCGCGGTGCGCGAGGCGATCCAGGCTGCGCTGCCGAGGCTGAATGAAATGCTTGCGCAGGGTGGGTTGTCCCTCGGCCAGACATCGGTCGGTAGCGAATCCTTCGCTGGCCAGCATCAGGCTTCCCGCGATGGCAATACCCGGCGCCAGGATCGTGAACTGGCCGGTGGCCTGCTGGCAACCCAGGCTGCCGGTGCAGCCGGGCAGTCAGCGGTGACGATACTCCGGGGGCGTGCCGGTATCGATATGTTCGTCTGATTGCGATCCAGGAGTGGCAGTGAAAAGCCCATTCTTCTAGAACCTTATTGCGCTCTCGTCATCCTGCACATAAACTCTGCACGCAAAGGTGTTGTTTTCTAGTGAATTTCCAACTGGAATCTGCGGCAGCGGGTTTGTCTGGGGCAGTCGATGGCAAAGGCGGTGGCGAAAGCCAATACAGAAGAAGCAGACGGCACGGAAGCCCCGAAGAAGGGCAAGGGAAAACTTTTGTTGATCATCGGTCTCGTCGTGCTGCTGGCGGTGGGCGGCGGGGGCGCATGGTTCTTCCTGCAAGGCAAGAAAGGGGATGGCGAAGAGGCTGCCGAGCCCAAGGCCAGATCCAAGGCACCAGCGGCCTTCGAGAAGCTCGATACGTTCGTGGTCAACCTGGCCGACCGCGGCCGCTACCTGCAGGTCGCACTCGAACTCAAGGTCGCCGACGCGAAGATCGCCGAGGAGGTCAAGAAGGTAATGCCCGAGATCCGCAACGGCATCCTGATGGTGCTGTCCGGCAAGCGCGCGGAGGACGTTTCCAGCGCCGAAGGCAAGCTGCGCCTGCAACTCGAGATACGCCAGGCAGCCAACAAGCCGCTGGGTATCGATTTCGTACCGGCCCCGCTCATGAAGACCTTCCCCGAGGGAACCGAGCAGTCGGTCATCGACGAGGCAAAAGCGGAATTCGAGAAGGCGTCCGAGGCTGCTCGGGCTTTGCTCACCAAGGTCGAAGGCATGGGCGTGATCGACGTGCTGTTCACCTCCTTCGTCATCCAGTAGTCGCAGCAGGCCCCCTCCAGCCAGCCGACGTCCACCGAAAACGATGGCAGAAGACATACTCTCCCAGGATGAAGTCGACGCGCTGCTGCGCGGCGTGTCTGGTGACGCGGAAGAGCAGCCGGTCGGGGACGACTCGTCGAACGGCGTGCGGCCGTATGATATCGGCCGGCAGGAGCGCATCGTCCGCGGGCGGATGCCCGCGCTGGAACTCATCAACGAGCGCTTCGCCCGGCTGCTGCGCATCTCGCTCTACGGCTACCTTCGGCGTTCGCCCGAGATTGCAGTCGGCCCGGTGCGGGTCATCAAGTACAGTGACTTCACCCGCAACCTGCCGGTCCCGACCAACCTGAACCTGGTACATGCGAAGCCGCTGCGCGGCACGGCGCTGTTCGTGCTCGACCCCAACCTCGTGTTCCAGATCATCGACTGCCTGTTCGGCGGCAGCGGCAAGATCCGCACGCGCGTCGAGGGACGGGATTTCACGGCCACCGAACTGCGTATCATCCAGAACATTCTCAGGCTGTCTTTCGCCGACTTCGAGAAGTCGTGGCACTCGGTGCAACCGCTCAAACTCGAGTACGTCCGGTCCGAGATGAACACGCAGTTCGCCAACATCGCCACGCCGACCGAGGTGGTGGTGGTCTCCACGTTCACCATAGACCTCGGGTCCGGCGGGGGCGAGTTCAACGTATGCATGCCCTATGCTATGCTGGAACCGCTTCGCGAGCTGATCTATAGCGGTGTGCAGGCCGATCGCAGCGAGTCGGATGCCCGCTGGGTCACGATGCTCGAGCGCCAGATCCAGGACGCGGAGGTCGACCTTGTCGCAAATCTCGGTACTGCTACGGTGACGCTGCGAGACCTGATGCAACTGGAGGTCGGGGATGTGATCGGCCTCGACGTCCAGCCCTCGATCGTCGCGGACATCGACGGCATACCGGTACTCGACTGTTCGTACGGCGTCACCGAGAGCTGCTACGCGCTCAAGGTGAACCGCTTCGTCAACGCGCCGACGGTGGCGATCCGCGACGGGAGTGGCAGCGGTGGCTGAACCAGGCATCGACGCTGGGGGCGGCGGCGAAGACATCAGCGCCGATGACTGGGCTGCCGCGCTGGCCGAGCAGGAAACCAGCGCGCCTGCGCCGGGCGATCTGGCGCAGCCGGCCGCGTTTCCCCAGCTTAAGAACGATGCATCCGGGGCGCCTTCGGGTAACCTCGAGATGATCCTCGACATCCCGGTGATGATCACCGTCGAGTTGGGGCGCACCAAGATCCAGATCCGCAATCTGCTCCAGCTCGCCCAGGGTTCGGTGATCGAACTCGACGGCATGGCAGGCGAGCCGATGACCGTGCTGGTCAATGGTTGCCTGATCGCGCAAGGCGAGGTGGTGGTGGTGAACGAGAAGTTCGGCATCCGCCTGACCGACATCATCACGCCCGAAGAGCGCCTGCGGCGACTGAACCGATGAACCTGGCGCGCGCGCTGTTGTGCATGGCGCTCGGCCCGGTCGCAGCCGTCGTGCATGCCGCCGATGCGCTGCCGCCGTCGCCGGTGACCTTCTCTGGCCTGCTGCAGGTGCTGCTCGGGCTTGCGCTGGTGCTCGCCTCGATCGTCGCCACCGGCTGGCTTCTGCGCCGGATCGGCCCGTCGCAGAGCGCCGGCGGATTGCTGCGCGTGGTCGGCGGCGTGATGGTCGGTCCGCGCGAGCGGCTGGTGGTGGTCGAGGTCGGCGAGCAGTGGCTGATCCTGGGTGTTGCCGCGGGCAGCGTGAGCCTGCTGCAGGCCGTGCCCAGGGGCACTGCAGGCACGTTGCCATCCGCGGCAGGCCAGTCGTTCGATCCAGCCTGGCTGAAGCGCCTGCTGGCTGGCGGCAGGTCCCCGCGTTGAGCGCGATGCGAGACCGCACCCGCCTTGCGGCCCTGGTGGCGCTGGCCGCAGGGCTGGGGTTGGCGGCGATCGGTGCATCGGCGCAGGGTCTGCCGGCGGTCACCTCGACGCCGGGTGCCGGCGGCGCACAGACGTATTCGCTCACCATCCAGACGCTGCTGTTCCTCACCGCGCTCACGTTCATCCCGGCTGCGGTTCTGATGATGACCGCGTTCACCCGGATCGTCATCGTGCTGTCGCTGCTGCGGCAGGCGATCGGCACGCTGCAGGCACCACCCAACCAGGTGCTGATCGGCCTCGCGCTGTTCCTGACCTTCTTCGTGATGGCACCGGCCTTCGAGAAGGCCTACCGTGATGCGTACCTGCCTTTCTCCCAGAACCAGATCGATCTGATGACCGCGGCGGAGCGCGGTGTCGTGCCATTCCGCGACTTCATGCTGAAGCAGACGCGCGAGTCGGATCTCGCGCTGTTCGTGCGCCTGTCCAATACGCCGCCGCTGCAGGGGCCGGAGGAGGTCCCGCTGAAGGTTCTGGTGCCTGCGTTCATCATCAGTGAACTGAAGACCGCGTTCCAGATCGGGTTCGTCATCTTCATCCCGTTCCTGGTGATCGACATGGTGGTGGCGAGCGTGCTGATGTCCATGGGCATGATGATGCTGTCGCCGGTGATCATCTCGCTGCCGTTCAAGCTGATGCTGTTCGTGGTGGTGGATGGCTGGAACCTTCTGATCGGCTCGCTCGTGCGCAGTTTCCAGGTATGAACCCGGAAGACTTCATCTCGATCGCGCGGCAGGGCCTCGAACTCACGATCATGCTGTCGATGCCGTTGCTGGTCGCCGCGCTGGTGACCGGCCTGCTGGTGAGCGTGTTCCAGGCGGCCACTCAGATCAACGAAATGACGCTTTCGTTCATCCCCAAGCTGCTCGTGATGTTCGCGGTCGCCGTGCTCGCGGGGCCCTGGATGCTGCAGTTGCTGGTCGACTACACGCGCCGGCTGTTCGAGAGCATCCCCGGCCTGGTCGCTTAGGACCGGCGGTCCGACCGGTCCGCGCGCGATGATCGAACTGACCACGGCACAGTGGAACCTGCTGCTCGCCACGTACCTGTACCCGTTCGTGCGCGTGATGGGCTACATCTCGGCCGATCCGGTTCTCGGCAACCGGTCGGTGCCGGTCCGGCTGAGGATCGGGCTGGCCCTGGCTATCTCGGTGGCTATCGCACCGGCCCTCCCGGCGCTGCCGTCGCTGGAGCCTGCCTCGCCGATCGGCCTGGCCATCCTCGCCCAGCAGATGCTGATCGGTGTGGCGATCGGATTCGCGGTGCGCGTGATCTTCGCCGCCGTCGAGATGGCAGGGCAGGTGATGGGCTTGCAGATGGGCCTCGGTTTCGCCACCTTCTTCGATCCGCAGACCTCGGCGCAGGTGCCGGTGATCGGGCAGTACCTCGGCCTGATGTCGGTGCTCGTGTTCCTGTCCATCAACGGCCACTCGCTGGTGCTGTCCACGCTGATCGAAAGCTTCCGCATCCTGCCGATCGGCACGCTCGGCTTCGACAGCAACGGGTTCGCCGCCTATGCGCGATGGGGCGCGCAGATCTTCCTCGTCGGCTTCACGCTGGCGCTGCCGGTGATTGCAACCCTGCTGATCGCCAACTTCGGGGTCGGTATCATCTCGCGCGCGGCGCCGCAGATGAACATCTTCGCCGTGGGCTTTCCGTTCATCCTGCTGGTCGGTTTCGCGTCGATCTACCTGATCATTCCCTACTTCCTGCCGATCCTGGACCGGCAGTTCTCCGGCGGCGTAGAAACACTCGTCATGCTGCTGCGCGGCCTGACGCTTGCGCCGCCGCGCTGACGGCCGAAGGAGAGGGCGTGCGCGGGGCGCCATGCCGCGCATGTAAGGTCCTGTAACGTCCGCCTGCCGGTGGCGCTGTTGGGTAGAATCACGGTTTTCCCGCGGCGGGAGTCCGTCCATGTTTTCTGGCAGCCTGGTGGCGATCGTCACCCCGATGTTCCCCGACGGGAGCCTCGACCTCGACCGCCTGCGTGCGCTCATCGACTGGCATGTCGCGGAGGGAACGGAGGGGATCGTGATCGTCGGTACGACCGGCGAATCCCCGACCGTCGACTACGAGGAACACTGCCTGCTGATCCGGACTGCGGTCGAGCACGCCGCCGGTCGCCTGCCGGTCATCGCAGGCACTGGCGCGAATTCGACCTCGGAGGCGGTCGAACTGACGCGCTTCGCCCGCGAGGTGGGTGCCGCAGCCGGCCTGTCGGTGGTGCCCTACTACAACAAGCCGACCCAGGAAGGGCTCTATCGGCACTTCCGTACCATCGCTGAATCCGTCGACCTGCCACTGATGCTTTACAACGTGCCATCGCGCACGATCACCGACCTGTCGGTCGATACGACACTGCGGCTCGCGCAGGTCCCGGGCGTCATCGGATTGAAGGATGCCACTGGCGACCTCTACCGCACGACCGACCTTGCGCACAGGGCGCCACGCGGGTTCTGCGTGCTCAGTGGCGATGATGCAACCGCGATGGCGGCGATGCTCTGCGGCATGCACGGCGTGATCTCGGTCACCACGAACGTCGCGCCCCGCGCGATGCGGGCGCTTTGCGATGCTGCGCGGGCCGGCCGCGTTTTCGAGGCGCGCGAAGTCAACGATCGCCTGCTCGGTCTGCACAGGCACCTTTTCGTCGAGGCAAACCCGATTCCCGTGAAATGGGCACTCCAGCAGATGGGGCTTGTCGAAGCCGGCATCCGGCTGCCTTTGACCCCGTTATCGCCCACCCATCATGAAGTCGTTCACGGCGCGTTGCAGCAGGCAGGCATCGTCCCGGCGATCGGCAGTGGAGTCCGTTCATGACGTACCGAAAGTCGAGCGCGTCCGCCGTATCCAGGGCCCGATGTTTCCTGATATTGGCAACCGCGCTGGGGCTGGGTGGCTGCCAGACCGTATCCGGCCTGCTGGACAACTCGGGCGGGGATTACCGTAAATCCAGCCGCCTCCCCCCGCTCGAGGTGCCGCCCGATCTCGTACGGCCCAATGCGGACAACCGGTTCAACGTGCCTGAAGTCGGCACCAGCGCTGCAAGCGCGACCTTTTCCGAATTCGACAAGCAGCGCAAGGGGACGCCGGCGGCCGGTTCCACCAGCGTGCTGCCGCAGGTCGAGAAGACGCGCATCGAGCGCTCCGGCAACGAGCGCTGGCTGGTTGTGCCATACATGCCTGAAAAGGTCTGGCCGCTGGTGCGCCAGTTCTGGCTTGAATCGGGTTTCCTGCTCGCAGTCGAGACGCCCGAAGCCGGCTTGCTCGAAACCGACTGGAGCGAGAGCCGGCCGCGCGTGAGCGAGGGCGGCGTCCGCGGGCTGTTCGATCGCCTGATCTCGAGCGCGCGCTCGACCAGCACGCGCGACCGCTTCCGCACCCGGCTCGAGCGCGGGGCGGATGGCAGCACCGAGATCTACGTGAGCCATCGCGGCATGGAAGAGGTCCAGGTCGGCGTCAACAGCCCCGAGTTCCGGTGGCAGCAGCGGCCGAGCGACGTCGATCTCGAGGCCGAGATGCTGCGCAGGATCATGGTCCGATTCGGCACGTCCGAATCCGTGGCCAAGGCGAGCGTCGCGCAATCGAAGGGACCGGGCGCCGCGCGTGCGCAGATCGTCAAGGGCAGCGATGGCACGGCGACGCTGTCCGTCGTCGATGATTTCGACCGGGCATGGCGCAGGGTCGGCCTGGCACTGGACCGGGTCGGCTTCACGGTCGAGGATCGCGATCGGTCGAAGGGCCTCTATTTCGTCCGCTATGCCGATACCGATGCGGCGCCCCAGAAGGAAGGCTATTTGTCGAAACTCGCGTTCTGGCGTGGCGACGCGACGGTCCCCCGGAAGGCTGAACAGTTCCGCATCCTCGTTGGCAATGCCGATGGCGGCACCACGAGCGTGCAGGTGCTCAATCGCGAAGGTGCAGCCGATCGCTCCGAGACGGCCCAGCGCATCCTGACCGTACTGCTGGAGCAGTTGCGTTGATCCGACGCCGCCGGGCGGGGCCCTCGGGCACGCCCGTCCGCTGAGCTGAGCCGTGCGGTTCTGTTCGCTCGGCAGCGGAAGTACCGGGAATGCCTGGCTGGTCGAATCCGGGAAGACGCGTGTGCTGATCGACTGCGGCATCGGCCCCGATCGCCTCACCGCCCGGCTGCAGCGGGCCGGGATCGATGCCGCCTCGATCGACGCGATCCTCGTCACCCACGAGCATGATGACCATGTCGGCGGGGCGGCGGCCTTCTCTCGCCGCCATTCGATCCCTGTCCATGCGACATACGGAACGGTGCAAGGTTCGGGTGCTGCATTGTCCGGCATCGACCGCCTGCTGGAACTCGAGCCATCCGGGCGTCTCTCGATCGGCGACATCGAGGTCCTGCCGGTCGCGGTGCCACACGATGCGCGGGAGCCGGTGCAGTACGTACTGGGTGACGGTGCGGTGCAGCTGGGCGTGATCACGGACCTCGGATCTATCACGTCGCATGTCACCGCCTCGTTTTCCGGGCTCGATGCGCTGGTGCTCGAAGCCAACCATGACGAAGACATGCTACGCCAGGGGCCGTATCCGAAATTCCTGAAGGAGCGGGTTGGTGGTCGCTATGGCCATCTGTCCAATGCCGTTGCCGCCCGGCTGCTCGGTGCAGTGGCCGGAGACAGGCTTCAGCATGTCGTGGCTGCGCACCTGTCGCTCAAGAACAACACGGCGCTGCTTGCACGCAGCGCATTCGCCGCAGCCCTTGGGTGTGCCGAAGATTGGATCTCCGTCGCGACCGAGGACGGACTCGACTGGCGGGAGATCACGACGGTACGCGGGTAAGCCGCATGGGGCGCCTTGTGCGCCTCGCTTTCGCGCACCAAAGAAAAAACCAGCGGTAAGGCTGGTTTTTTCGACACGCCCCGATGAACGGGGTTGGCGGGTATTACTTCTTCGGTGCGTCTTTTGCTGCGTCTGCGCCAGGCATCGGGACCGGGCCGGCTCCCGGGGCTACCGACGGGGAATCGGTTGCCGGGCCGCCGACGGCCGGGGCTGCCGGGGCTGCCTCGGTGGCGGGGGTCGGGGCCGGCGCCGGCGCGGGGGTCACGACGGGTGCCGGTGCGGGGGCTGCCGGCTTCGGCGGCTCTTCCTTGCCGCAACCGACCAGGACCGCGGAGAGGGCAACAGCGATGAGAATCGAGTGTTTCATGTTATTCCTTGAAAGTAGGCGAGAGTTGGAGTCGTTCGACGCAGAGTCGAGTGTTCGGAGTGGGTGAGCGCGCATGCTCCGCGAAACGAAGACTAGCGCGAAGCAGGGCCTGCTGTGCGGTGTCGTTTCTGATCGGGCCACGAAGAACATCCAAAGTCGATCGTTCAACCCGACGCCACTGCTGACATCCTGACAGCCCGCTTCTCGGTCGATGCTTGCTCGGTACACTCCAACCGAACCACACAATGCTATCACAGCCGATGTGCAGGAATGCTTACGAGCGGCGGATATGCAACAGCTTTCGCAGCCTGTGGACGGGTGTGCTTCAGAGACCGAGCACGGTCGATGCGACCGCAGGGATCGATGCATCATGGATCTGCGCGAGTCGGTCATGAAGCGGTCGTACCGCGATCGGATCGTCCATGATGAGTACCGAGCGGGAGGATGCGTGGTGCGGCCGGCGCAGTGCATGCTGTGCGTCCACCACCAGCAGCGGATCGGCCGCTGAGCGCGCTGGCTGCGTCGTCTGCCAGATCGACATCGCGTCGCTGAAGCGACGCATCAGGGCGCACAGTCGCGGGCAGTTCACGGGCACCGTCCCTGCGTCGTGCAACAGGATGCGCAATCGCGCATTGCGGTTTCCGGCGAGGAACCGGTCGAGCAACTCGATGCGTTGCGGACGATCGAACGGTCGCTGCAGCGACACATCGAAAAGCCACACTTCGCGCTGCGCCCGGCCGAGCAGCAGGTCGAACGCCGCGGCATGGTCGGCGAGCGTGTCGAGCCGCTGGTAGGACGGAGGTTGCGTGTCGGGGCTAGGCAACAGGTCGTTCATCGCAGCACAAGGTAGCCGGAGCAGTACCAGTCGTAAAGGGCCTCGATCCATGCAGCATCGGTGCGCGCCGCGGGGTCGAGTTCGCGCCGGTCGGCGAGCCGCGCCGCGCTGCGCATGGCACGCGCCGGCAGCGGCCGCGCTTCGCCGTTCATGTACACGCAACGTCCCCGATGGAGCATTGCGGTGGTGGGGGCCAGCACGATGCGCCG
>CAMDXD010000075.1 GCA_945877995.1 Bordetella parapertussis | reverse complement strand
GAGGGCGTGTCCGGCGCGACGACCCGCACCGTGGTGACGTCGGCCCTGACCATCCTGTTTCTCGATTACATCCTTACTTCGCTCATGTTCCGGGGGCTCTGATGGAACGTTCTTCGCTCGACGTCTGGGTCGGCATCTTCGTCGTCGGCGGCATGGTGGCGCTGCTGATCCTCGCGCTCAAGGTTGGCAATGCCGGTGATCTCCTGCGCGCCGGCCCGACCTACACACTGACAGCCAGCTTCGAGAACATCGGTGGCCTGAAGCCGAAGTCGCCAGTGCGCAGCGCCGGCGTCGTGGTCGGCCGGGTGGCGACGATCGACTACGATCCCGAGACGTTCAACGCGGTGGTTACCCTCAACATCGAGAAACGCTTCGACAGGTTTCCGAAAGACACTTTCGCCAGCATCTACACGTCCGGCCTGCTCGGTGAGCAATATGTTGGCCTGGCTCCGGGCGGCGACGAGAAGGTGCTCGCCAACGGAGACCGGATCTCGAAGACGCAGAAGGCCGTTGTGCTCGAAGACCTGATCGGGCAATTCCTGACGAGCCGTGCAGGCGAGCCGGCCGCCAAGTGACCCGCCCTCGGGCCCGTCATCGTCCTTCGCAGTCGTCCGGCCGCGGTATGGTTACGGCCGTAGCGACGCGGGCACACCACCCTCGCGGTGCGATGGCGCCGCATGCACCTGTTCTTTCCCTGCATCCACCCTCCGATGAGTGAATCCATGAGTCTGTCCCGCCGTGTCCCGCTGTTGCTTCGTTCGTTCGCCCCGGCCCTTGCGATGCTCTGCCTCGTGCTCGCCGCATCGGCCGTTCGCGCCCAGGATCTCGGACCTGACCAGCTGGTCAGGACGACGATGGACAAGATCATCGCGATCGTCAAGAGCGACAAGGCCATCCAGGCCGGCGACATCAAGCGCATCCTCGAAGTGGCCGAGACGCATGCGTCGCCCCATTTCGATTTCGTGCGCATGACCCGCCTCGCGATGGGGGCGAACTGGAAGCAGGCCAATCCGTCCCAGCAGGAAGAACTGGTGCGCCAGTTCCGCACGCTGCTGCTGCGCACCTACGCGGTGGCGCTGAAGGAATACCGCAACCAGGTGATCGACGTCCGGCCGCTCAAGATCCCCGCCGGTTCGACCGATGTGCAGGTGAAGACCGTGGTGAACCAGCCGGGTGCGCAGGCGATCCCGATCGACTACGACATGGAGCGCACGGCCCAGGGCTGGAAAGTCTATGACGTGACCATCGGCGGGGTGAGCCTGGTGGTTAACTTCCGCTCGAGCTTCGACGCTGAAATCCGCAAGTCCGGCGTGGACGGGCTGGTCAAGTCGATGGTCGAGCGCAATCGCAGCGCGTCTGTCGAGGTCGCGAAGAAATGAGTAGCCCCGCAGTCCTGCGCGCCGACGGCAGCGGCCGCTTCCGGGTCGATGGCGCGATCACCATCGAGTCGGCGCCCGCGGTGCTCGCGTCCGGCACAGCGCTGCTGGCCGCGGCGGGTGAAGCGACGGTCGAGGTCGACCTCGCCGGCCTTGCCGACTTCGACTCCGCGGCGATCGGGGTCTTCTTCGAGTGGCAGCGCCGGTCGGCGCATGGCGGGTCCGGCATCCGCTACTCGAACCCGCCACCGAAGCTGGCCACGCTGGCTGCACTGTACGGAGTCGATGCGTTGCTGCTGGCACCCGCCCATGGTTGAAGCGGCGCTGCACGTCGCCGCCGCGCGGAGCCGTCGATGAGCGCCGCCATCGCAATCGAAGGGCTGTCCAAGCGCTACGGATCGCTGCAGGCGCTCGACGGCGTCGACCTGCGGGTCGAGCCGGGCGAGTTCTTCGGGCTCCTTGGGCCGAACGGCGCCGGCAAGACCACGCTGATCAGCGTGCTGGCGGGCCTCGCCCGGGCAAGCGGTGGGCGGGCGTCGGTGATGGGCCACGACGTGGTCGACGATTACCGGGCGGCGCGGCGCCATCTCGGGGTGGTTCCCCAGGAACTGGTGTTCGACCCGTTCTTCACGGTGCGCGAGACCCTGCGCATCCAGTCGGGTTATTTCGGACTGCGGCGCAACGATGCATGGATCGACGAACTGCTCGACAGCCTCGACCTCACCAGCAAGGCCGACACGAACATGCGCGCGCTGTCGGGCGGCATGAAGCGGCGCGTGCTGGTGGCGCAGGCACTGGTGCACAAGCCGCCGGTAGTGGTCCTCGACGAGCCGACGGCAGGCGTCGACGTTGCGCTTCGCCAGGGGTTGTGGGCGTTCATCGGGCGCCTGAACCGCGCAGGGCATACCATCGTGCTGACCACACATTACCTGGAAGAAGCCGAGGCCCTGTGCAACCGGATCGCCATGCTGAAGCAGGGCCGTGTCGTCGCCCTCGACACCACGGCGAACCTGCTGCGGATCGCGCGCAACGCGCAGAAGACCGTCCGGTTGCGACTGTCCGGCAGTACCCTCCCGGCGGCGCTGGCCGCGCGGCAACCGGTGCGTGACGGCGATGCGGTGACATTCCCCCTCGGCGACTATGCCGACCTGGAGCAGATCCTCGCCGAGGTGCGCCAGTCCGGTGAATCGGTGCTCGAACTGGACGTGATCCAGCCCGACCTGCAGGATGTGTTCATGCAGGTGATGACCCGGCACTGAACACCCGCCGCTGAGCCCGGTTGCACCGGTCCGGCAGCGCAAAAAGGGCCTGCGCGAAACGTTCGCCGGGGCCTGCGGGCGGGCAGGGGTGTAAAATCGGCGTCCGATCAGCGCCGGGCCACCGGCGGCGAACCTGCGGCGTCTAGAGACGCTGCCCACACTGCTGGCGGCTGCCTCCTTGTCCGAACACCTGCTCCCGATCGCCGTTCCGGCCACCGATATCCGTGGCGGCTTCGTCACGCTCCTCTACAAGGAGACGCTGCGCTTCTGGAAGGTGAGCATGCAGACGGTGTTCGCCCCGGTGGTGACGACCGTGCTGTACCTGATGATCTTCGCCCATGTGCTGGCGAACCATGTCGAGGTATTCCCGGGCGTGGCCTACAGCGCTTTCCTGGTGCCCGGGCTGGCGATGATGGCCGCGTTGCAGAATGCGTTCGCCAACACGTCTTCCTCGATGATCCAGTCGAAGATGACCGGCAACCTGGTGTTCATCCTGCTGCCGCCGCTGTCGCCGGCCGAAATCGTCGGCGCCTACGTGCTGGCAGCCATGGCGCGCGGTTTCCTGTGCGGCCTGGCGGTGCTGCTGGTCGGTGCCTGGTTCGCGCCGCTGCCGCTGGCGCATCCGGTGGCGGTCTTTGCCTTCGCGATGCTCGGTTCCGCCGCGATGGGTGCACTGGGCCTGGTCGCGGGCATCTATTCCGACAAGGTCGACCAGTTGTCGGCCTTCCAGCATTTCGTGGTGGTACCGCTCACCTTCCTCGCCGGCGTGTTCTATTCGATGCAGACACTGCCGCCGTTCTGGCAGGCAGCGTCGCACCTGAACCCGGTTTTCTACATGGTCGACGGTTTCCGCTGGGGCTTCTTCGGTGCGGCGGACGTGTCGCCATGGGTGTCGTTCGCGGTCGTCTCCGGCTGCGTGGCGGCAATCACGGGCTGGGCCATGCTGCTGCTCAAGAGCGGCTACAAGCTGCGTCACTGATTCGACGGAAGATCCATGGACAAGCTGGTCATCGAAGGCGGCGTGAGGCTCGCTGGTGAAGTGGAGGTCTCGGGCGCGAAGAACTGCGCGCTGCCGGTGCTGTGCGCGGCCATCCTGTCGGCCGAACCGCTGACCGTCACCAATGTCCCGCAGCTGCAGGACGTGGCGACCATGGCAAAGTTGCTGTCGACGATGGGCGCGACGGTCGAGCGACCCGAGGACCACACGATGGTGCTCGACTGCGCGAAGCTCGACCGGCTCGAGGCGCCCTACGAACTGGTGCGCACCATGCGCGCGTCGATCCTCGTGCTCGGACCGATGGTCGCGCGCTTCGGCCGTGCGCGTGTCTCGCTCCCCGGCGGCTGCGCGATCGGCCAGCGGCCGGTCGATCTGCACATCAAGGGCCTGCAGGCACTCGGTGCCGAGATCTCGATCGAGCACGGCTACCTTGAAGCGCGGGTGGAGCGTCTGGGCGGCGGCAGGCGGTTGCGCGGCGCGCCGATCTTCATGGACCTGGTGTCGGTCACCGGCACCGAGAACCTCATGATGGCGGCGGCGCTGGCCGAGGGCACGACGGTGATCCAGAATGCCGCGCGCGAGCCGGAAGTGGCGGAACTCGCGCACTGCCTGAACGCCATGGGCGCGCGCATCAGCGGCGCCGGCGAGAGCGAGATCACGATCGAGGGCGTCGAGCGGCTGCATCGTGCCCAGTGGCGCATCATGCCCGACCGCATCGAGGCAGGTACCTTCCTAGCTGCCGCAGCGGCCACGCGTGGCGAGGTGCTGCTGCGCGGCGCCAACCCGTCCCACCTGACGGCCGTGCTGGACAAGCTGCGTGAAGCGGGCGCGCGCATCGAGTCCGGCACCGACACCATCTCGCTGTCGATGCCGGAACGCGCACGCGCGGTCAGCGTACGCACCGCGCCGTACCCCGGCTTCGCGACCGACATGCAGGCGCAGCTGATGGCGCTCGACTGCGTCGCCGAAGGCACCTCGACCATCGTCGAGACGATCTTCGAGAACCGGTTCATGCATGCGCTCGAGATGAAGCGCATGGGCGCGCAGATCGAGATCGACGGCAACACGGCGATCGTCCAGGGCGTGCCGGCGCTCGACAGCGCGGCGGTGATGGCCACCGACCTGCGCGCATCGGCGAGCCTGATCATCGCCGGGCTGGTCGCCAGGGGCGAGACGGTGATCGACCGCATCTACCACCTCGATCGCGGCTACGAGGCGATCGAGCGGAAGCTGTCCGGCCTCGGCGCGAAGATCCGCCGCGCACGCTGAACCCGACCTCCACCGACCTGCATCCGTACCGGAACCGCTGATTTGAGCTCTGCACCGATCATCACCATCGCGCTGTCCAAGGGCCGCATCTACGACGACACGCTGCCGCTGCTCGCGCAGGCCGGGCTGGTGCCGGCGATCGACCCCGAACGCTCGCGCAAGCTGATCATCCCGACCAACCGTCCCGACGTCAGGTTGGTGATCGTGCGCGCGACAGACGTGCCGACCTACGTGCAGTTCGGCGGCGCGGACGTCGGCGTCGCAGGCAAGGACGTGCTCGACGAACACGGCGGCAGCGGCCTGTACCAGCCGGTCGACCTCGACATCGCCCGCTGCCGGATGGTGGTCGCCGCGCGCTCCGATTTCGACTACGCCGCGGCGGTCGCGCAGCGTCGCCGCCTGCGCGTGGCGACCAAGTTCGAACGCACCGCGCGCGAGCATTTCGCGGCCAAGGGCCTGCATGTCGACCTGATCAAGCTGTACGGTTCGATGGAGCTCGCGCCGCTGACCGGCCTCGCCGACGTGATCGTCGACCTGGTCGATACCGGCAATACGCTGAAGGCGAACAACCTGGTCGCAGTCGAGGAGATTTCCCTGGTGAGCGCGAGGCTGATCGTCAATCCGGCTGCGCTGCGGCTCAAGCGCGAGGCGCTGCGGCCGCTGATCGACACCGTGTCTCTGGCTGCCGCCGCGTCGCGCGCGCGCCGGCTGGAGGCCGCCCATGACTGAGCGCAAGACCGCCGCTGCCGGGTCGCGCAGCGCCGCCGGGGCGTCGCTGGTGCGCACCCTCGACAGCAGTGCCCGCGGCTTCGATGCCGCGCTGGGCGCGCTGACCGCCTTCGATGCGTCGTCCGATCCCGTGATCGAGTCGGCGGTCGCGACGATCATCGACGACGTGCGGCGCGACGGCGACCGCGCGCTCGTCGGGTACACCCGACGCCTCGACCGCATGACGGTGCGCAACGCAAGTGCGCTCGAGATCACCCGTGCCGAACTGGCGGCTGCCTGGAAGGCGCTGGGTGCCATCGAGCGACGCGCTCTGCAGGCCGCGCATACGCGCATCCGCGACTACCACGAGCGGCAGGTGTCTAAGTCGTGGCAGTTCACCGACGAGCACGGATCGAAGCTCGGGCAACTCGTACGACCGCTCGATCGCGCCGGCCTGTACGTGCCCGGCGGCAAGGCGGCGTACCCGTCGTCGCTGCTGATGAACGCGGTGCCGGCGAAGGTGGCCGGGGTGCGTGACGTGGTGATGGTCGTGCCGACACCCGGGGGCGAACGCAACACCCTGGTGCTCGCCGCGGCGAAGCTCGCCGGCGTCGACCGCGCGTTCACGATCGGCGGCGCGCAGGCGGTGGCGGCACTGGCCTACGGCACCGCGACGGTGCCTGCGGTCGACAAGATCACCGGCCCGGGCAACGCCTATGTCGCGGCGGCGAAGCGCCGCGTGTTCGGTACCGTCGGCATCGACATGATCGCCGGTCCGTCCGAGATCCTGGTCATCGCCGACGACTCGGCCAATCCCGACTGGATCGCGATGGACCTGTTCTCGCAGGCCGAACACGACGAGATGGCGCAGTCGATCCTGCTCACGCCGAGCCTGCGCCTGCTGACCGCGGTGCAGTCGGCGATTGCCCGGCTGCTGCCCGGCATGGTCCGGCGCGAGGTGATCGCGAAGTCACTCGCCTCGCGCGGCGCGCTGGTGCGCGTGAAGAGCCTGGCCGAAGCGTGCGCGATCGCCGACCGGATCGCGCCCGAGCACCTCGAGCTGTCGGTGCGCGATCCGCGTTCGCTGGTCGAGCGCATCCGCCATGCGGGCGCGATCTTCGTCGGCCACTACACGTCCGAGACGCTCGGCGACTACTGCGCAGGCTCCAACCATGTGCTGCCGACGGCGCGCACTGCGCGCTTCTCCTCGCCGCTGGGCGTGTACGACTTCCAGAAGCGCACCAGCGTGATCGAGGTCACGCCGCGCGGCGCCGATGCGCTGGGCGGCATCGCGAGCGTGCTCGCGCGCGCCGAAGGGCTTGAAGCACATGCGCGCGCGGCCGAGTTCCGGTTGAAGCCGAAGCGTCGGGGGGCGGCATGAGCGAGGCCAACGGCGCGGCGACGCCTCAGTCGCTGATCCGCGAGGAACTGCTCGCGTTGTCGGCCTATCACGTGCCAGCTTCGGCCGGCATGGTGAAGCTCGATGCGATGGAGAACCCGTACCCGTTGCCGGAGGACCTCGCGGCAGGCCTGGGCGCGCTGCTCGGCGCGGCGCCGGTGAACCGCTACCCCGAGGCCGATGCGCGCGCGCTGAAGGCGTCCATCCGCCGCGCACTCGACGTGCCGGCCGGTTGCGACATCCTGCTCGGCAACGGTTCCGACGAGATCATCCAGTTGCTGGCGATGGCGGTGGCGAAGCCCGGCGCGGTGCTGGCCTCGGTCGAGCCGACGTTCGTGATGTTCCGGATGATCGCGACCTTCACCGGGTTGCGCTACGCATCATGCCCGCTGCGCGCGGATTTCTCGCTCGACATGGACGCGGTGCTGCGCATGCTCGAGGCCGAGCGCCCGGCGGTGATGTTCCTCGCGACGCCGAACAACCCGACCGGCAACACGTTCGCGCGCGCCGACATCGAGCGCATCGCGGCGGCCACGCCCGGATTGCTGGTAGTGGACGAGGCCTACTATGCGTTCGGCGACAGCAGCCACCTCGAACTCGCGGCCCGGCTGCCAAACGTGCTGGTGATGCGTACCTTCTCGAAGCTGGGCATGGCCGGCCTGCGCCTGGGCTTCCTGGTCGGCGCGCCAGCGTGGCTCGAGCAGCTCGACAAGCTGCGGCTGCCTTACAACGTGAACGTGCTGACGCAGCTCACGGCCACTCACCTGCTCGACAGCTACCCGGCGCTGGCCGCGCAGGCGGCGACGATCCGCGCCGACCGTTCGACGCTCGCCGACGCCCTGCGCGCGACGCCAGGGGCCGAGGTGTTTGCGTCCGATGCGAACTTCGTGCTGTTCCGGATCCCGAAGGCCGCGGCGCTGTTCGATGCGCTGGTCGCGCGCGGCGTGCTGATCAAGAACGTGACGCGTGCGCACCCGCTGCTGGCCGATTGCCTGAGGGTGACCGTCGGCACGCCGGCGGAGAACCAGCGCTTCATTGCGGCGCTGCACGATGCCCTGGCGGTTTTGGGTTAACCTTCGTCCATGCGCCAGGCCACCGTACATCGCAAGACCCAGGAGACCTCGATCGACGTCGTGCTGAACGTCGACGGTACCGGGGTCTATTCGATCGCGACCGGCGTGCCCTTCCTCGATCACATGGTCGAGCAGATCGCGCGCCACGGTCTGTTCGACCTCGAGATCCGCGCGGCCGGTGATCTGCACATCGATGCCCACCACACGGTCGAGGATGTCGGCATCACGCTTGGCCAGGCGCTGGCGAAGGCGGTCGGCGACAAGCGCGGCGTGCGCCGTTACGGCCATGCCTATGTGCCGCTCGACGAGGCGCTGTCGCGGGTGGTGGTCGACCTGTCAGGGCGTCCCGGCCTCGACATGCAGGTCGAATTCACGCGTGCGCGCATCGGCGAGTTCGATGCCGACCTCGTGTACGAGTTCTTCCAGGGCTTCGTCAACCACGCCCAGGCCACGCTGCATATCGACAACCTGAAGGGCCGCAACGCGCACCACCAGGCCGAGACGATCTTCAAGGCGTTCGGCCGCGCGCTGCGGATGGCGGTGGAACTCGACCCGCGTGCGGTCGACGCAGTGCCTTCCACCAAGGGTACGCTCTGAGCCGGGCACGAGCGCCGGCCCGGTCCTTGCGTCTTTTCCCTTAAACATGAGCCCGCGATGACGATCGCTGTAGTCGACTACGGCATGGGCAACCTGCGTTCGGTGGCGAAGGCCCTCGAACATGTCTCCGACGGGGTGCCGGTGGTCGTCACCGGCGACCCTGCCGTGATCTCCGCAGCCGACCGGGTGGTGTTCCCGGGCCAGGGGGCGATGCGCGACTGCATGCGCGAACTGCAGGCACGCAATCTTCGTACGGCCGTGCTTGAAGCCGCAGCCAGCCGTCCGTTCCTCGGAATCTGCATCGGCCTGCAGATGCTGTTCGACCGCTCCGAAGAGGCGGATACGCCCGGACTGTCGGTGCTTCCGGGCGAGGTGATCCGCTTCCCGGCAGAGGCGATGTTCGATGCAGCCGGCAATCGCCTGAAGGTGCCACACATGGGGTGGAACGAAGTGCACCAGTCCGAAGCGCATCCCATGTGGGCCGGCATCCCCGACGCGACCCGCTTCTATTTCGTGCACAGCTACTTCCCCCAGCCGGCACGCCCCGATCTGGTCGCCGGCTACAGCCACTATCCGTTCCCGTTCTGCTGCGCGGTTGCCCGCGGCAACCTGTTCGCCGTGCAGTTCCATCCCGAAAAGAGCCATCGGGCGGGCCTGCAACTGCTGGCGAATTTCGCCCGCTGGAATGTCCAGTCGGGAACGATCACCGAGGGTGCGACATGCTCCTGATTCCCGCGATCGACCTGAAAGACGGCGGCTGCGTGCGGCTGCGCCAGGGCGACATGAACGGCGCGACCGTCTATTCCGACCAGCCGGGCCAGATGGCGAAGCAGTGGCTCGACCAGGGCGCGCGTCGCCTGCACATCGTCGACCTGAACGGCGCGGTGGCCGGCAAGCCGAAGAACGAATCGGCGATCAGGGATATCGTCAAGGCGATCGGCGACCGTATCCCGATCCAGCTCGGCGGCGGCATCCGCGACCTCGACACGATCGAACGCTACCTCGATGACGGCGTCTCGTACGTGATCGTCGGCACCGCCGCGGTAAAGACCCCTGGCTTCCTGCACGACGCCTGCGGCGCGTTCCCCGGTCACATCATCGTCGGGCTCGATGCCAGAGACGGCAAGGTGGCCGTCGATGGCTGGTCCAAGATGACCGGGCACGAGGTCGGAGACCTGGCGAAGAAGTTCCAGGATTACGGCGTGGAGGCGGTGATCTACACCGACATCGGCCGCGACGGCATGCTCAGCGGCATCAACATCGAGGCGACGGTCCGGCTGGCCCGGCAACTGACCATCCCGGTGATCGCCAGCGGCGGCCTGACCAACCTCGACGACGTGCGTAGGCTGTGCGAGGTCGAGGGCGAGGGTATCCCGGGCGCGATCACCGGCCGTGCGATCTATGAAGGCACGATCGATTTCGGCGAGGCCCAGCGGCTGGCCGACACGCTGTCGCCGCCCGTGCCCGTGCCCGTGCCCGCACCGGGCGCCTGAGCGATGCTGGCCAAGCGCATCATCCCTTGCCTCGACGTTGCTGGCGGCCGGGTGGTCAAGGGCGTGAATTTCGTCGACCTGCGCGATGCCGGCGATCCGGTCGAGGTCGCGCGCCGCTACGACGAGCAGGGCGCGGACGAACTCACCTTCCTCGACATCACGGCGAGCAGCGATGAACGCAGCACGCTGCTGTCGATGGTCGAGGCCGTGGCCGCGCAGGTGTTCATCCCGCTCACCGTCGGCGGCGGCGTGCGCACGGTCGCCGACGTGCGTTCGCTGCTCAACGCGGGCGCTGACAAGGTCAGCATCAACACCGCTGCCGTGCAGTCGCCGGAATTCGTGCGCGAAGCGGCAGGTCGCTACGGTTCGCAGTGCATCGTCGTGGCCGTGGACGCGAAGCGGGTCCCGGGCACGCCGGACGACGCGCCGCGCTGGGAAGTCTTCACCCACGGCGGGCGGCGCGCGACCGGCCTCGACGCCCTCGAGTGGGGGCAGCGAATGCAGGCCAACGGCGCGGGCGAGATCCTGCTGACCAGCATGGATCGTGACGGCACGCGGGTCGGCTTCGACCTCGCGCTCACCCGCGCGTTCTCGGATGCCCTGTCCATCCCGATCATCGCCAGCGGTGGCGTCGGCTCGATCGGCGACATGGTCGAGGGCGTGACGCTCGGCCATGCGGATGCGGTGCTGGCTGCCAGCATCTTCCACTACGGCGACCATACGGTCGGCGAGGTCAAGCGGGCGATGGCTGCCGCCGGCGTCGAGGTGAGGCTCTAGCATGGGCGCCGATGCGTGGCTCGACGAGGTCGCCTTCGACGCGGCCGGGCTGATCCCGGCGATCGCGCAGGACGCCTCCGGCGGCCGCATCCTGATGTTCGCCTGGATGAACCGGGAGGCCCTCGCGCTCACCCGTCAGACCGGTTTCGCGCATTACTGGTCGCGTTCGCGTGGCAAACTGTGGCGCAAGGGCGAGGAGTCGGGCCACCTGCAGAAGGTGGCCGAGATCCGGCTCGATTGCGATGAAGACGTCATCCTGCTGCTGATCGAACAGGTCGGCGGCATTGCCTGCCACACGGGCCGGGCAAGCTGCTTCTACCGCCGGCTAGAGGCCAGCGGCTGGGTCACCACCGACCCCGTGCTGCGCCCGCCCGGCGAAATCTACGGCCGTACCGACTGACACCATGGAACACCAACCCATCCTCGAAAGACTGGCGGACACGCTGGAGTCGCGCAAGCTGGCCGATCCGGGCAGCTCGTACGTGGCCAGCCTGTTCCACAAGGGCGAAGACGCCATCCTCAAGAAGCTGGCGGAGGAGTCTGCCGAGACGCTAATGGCGTCGAAGGACGGTGATAAACTGCAGCTGGTCAGAGAGATGGCTGACCTCTGGTTCCATGGCATGGTTCTGCTTGCCTTTCATGGGCTGCGTCCCGGCGATGTACTCGACGAACTGGCGCGACGCGAGGGTGTGTCGGGCCACGACGAGAAGCAGGCCAGGAACGCCGGATGATCGGCGGCGGGATGCGCCCGCGTCCAGCATCACGCCAGTTTCGTGCAGTCCCTCATTTTCAATCCCGGATCACGCCGCCGGCGGCCCGCGCGCCGCTCGACCGACAAGGAGCATCGTCATGGGTTCGTTCAGCATCTGGCACTGGTTGATCGTCCTGTTGGTCGTCGTGCTGGTGTTCGGCACCAAGAAACTCGGCAACCTCGGCAAGGACATGGGCAGCGCGATCAAGGGGTTCAAGGAAGGCATGAAGCCCGAGGACGACAAGACCGGTACCGGCGCCGCCTCCGCCCCCGGCACGGCCTCGCAGCAGATCTCGGGTCAGACGATCGAGGGCGAGGTCAAGAGCAAATCCGAAAGCAAGGTTTGATCCGTACGCGCCCGGCGCCGATGCGCGGCACCGCCGACGCGCCGGCATAGGCGCGTCCCGGCCATGCTCGACCTCGGTTTCTCTGAAATGATGGTGATCGCGGTCGTCGCGCTGGTCGTGCTCGGCCCGGAGCGCCTGCCCAAGGTCGCGAAGACGGTCGGCCACCTGATCGGCCGCATGCAGCGTTATGTCGCCGACGTGAAGTCCGACATCACGCGCGAGATGGAACTCGAAGAACTGCGCAAGTTCC
>CAMDXD010000074.1 GCA_945877995.1 Bordetella parapertussis | reverse complement strand
GGCTGGCCGCTCGCGGCGCTGGGAGACGTGGCAATGACCGAAGACGACCTCGCACCATTGCGTCCGCTCGACGATGTACGCGGCTCCGCGGACTACCGGATGGCCGGCGCCCGCGCGCTGGTGCAGGAGGCGCTGGCCGCCCTCGCGCTGGAGCTGGCGCCATGACCACGACGATCGAAGGCGTGCTGCGGGTCAACGGCGTCGACCATCGGGTGCATGCGCCGGCCTCGCGCCGGCTGTCGGAAGTGCTGCGCGCCGACCTCGGCCTGACCGGTACCAAGGTCGGCTGCAACGCCGGCGACTGCGGTGCCTGCACCGTGCTGCTCGAGGGCAGGCAGGTCTGCAGTTGCCTGGTGGCGTTCGGGCAGGCGGACGGCCGGTCGATCGCGACGGTCGAGGGCCTCGCCGCCGACCCGCGCATGGCCGGGTTGCAGCAGGCCTTCGTCGCGGCGGGCGCCACCCAGTGCGGCATCTGCACGCCCGGCATGCTGATGGCCGCGGCCGGACTGGCCGCCTTGCCGCGCCCGGTGTCGCGCCAGCAGGTGCTCGACGGCCTGGGCGGGGTGCTCTGCCGCTGCACCGGCTACGTGCGGATCGTCGATGCGGTCGAGGCGTTCCTTGCCGGCCGCGTACCCGTGGCCCCCCCGGCAGGCCCCGCCCCCGTGGGCTGCACCGGCGAGGTGGGCTCCCGCCTGGCCAAGGTCGATGGCTGGCCGAGGGTGACCGGCGAAGCAGTCTTCGGCGCCGACGGCTTCCCGCGCGATGCGCTCTGGCTGCGCGCGATCCGATCGCCGCTGCCGCATGCGCGCTTCCGGCTTGGCGACACCGATGCGCTGCTGCGCAGCCATCCCGGCCTCGTGCGGGTGCTCACCGCCGCCGACGTGCCGGGGCTCAATGCCTACTGCATCTTCCCGCGCCTGCGCGACCAGCCGGTGTTCGCCGAAGCCCATGTGCGCTACCTCGGGGAGGCGGTCGCGGCGATCGTCGGCACGCGCGAGGCGGTCGAGGCGTTCCCGGTCGATGAGTTCCCGGTCGAATGGGAGGCGCTGCCGGTGGTGGGCATCGCCGATGCGCTCGATGCGTCCACGGCCACCCTGCATGCGTCCCGCCCGGGCAACGTACTGATGCAGGGCAGGCAGGTCGATGGCGACCTCGCGGCACGCAAGGGTAGCCGCCATGTGTCCGGGGCGTTCGACACCTCGTTCGTCGAGCATGCCTACATCGAGCCCGAGGCTGGATGGGCCCGGCGCGATGGCGACCGGATCACGCTGTGCGTGCCGACGCAGGCGCCGTACATGAACCGCGACGAGATCGCATCGATCCTGGGCATCGAACAGACGGCGGTGCGCGTGTCGCCGACGGCGGTCGGTGGCGGCTTCGGCGGCAAGATCGACATGTCCCTGCAGCCGCTGATCGCGGTGGCCGCCTGGAACATCCCCGGTCCGATCGCCTGCATCTACAGCCGCAGCGAGAGCATGCGCGTGACCACCAAGCGGCATCCGGCAGCGATGCATGCGACGCTCAGCTGCGACGAGAGCGGCCGGCTCGCCACCTACGAATTCCATGCCGACTTCAACACCGGGCCGTACTCGTCCTGCGGGCCGATCGTCGGCAGCCGGGTGCCGATCCATGCGATGGGGCCGTACCGCGTGCCGGCGGTGCACTGCACGACCCGGGCGATCCACACCAACGACGCGATCGGCGGCGCCTTCCGGGGCTTCGGCGTGCCGCAGTGCGCGATCGTGCACGAGGCGCTGATGGACGAGCTCGCGGTGGCCATGGGCATCGACCGCTTCGAGTTCCGCCTGCGCAACGTGCTCGAGGATGGCGACCGTACCTCGACCGGACAGGTGCTCGCGCGCAGCGTCGGCATGCGCGCCTGCCTGGAGCGGCTGGCGCCGGCCTGGCGCGGCGGGCTGGACCGCGTCGAGCGCCTCAACGCGGCCGGAGGGCGCCTCCGGATGGGCATCGGCATCGGCTGCATGTGGTATGGCATCGGCAACACCTCGCAGCCCAACCCCTCGACGATCCGCATCGGCATCGATGCGCAGGCACGCATCACGCTGTTCAGCGGCGCGGTCGACATCGGGCAGGGCGTGTCGACGATCCTGGTCCAGATGTGCGCCGACGCGCTGGGCGTGCCGGCCGGCGACGTCCACCTGGTGCAGGCGATCGGCGACACCGACCTCACGCTCGACGCCGGCAAGAGCTCCGCATCGCGGCATACCTTCATCTCGGGCAACGCACTGCTGCTCGCCGCATCGAGCCTGCAGGCGGCGCTGCGCGCGCTCGCCGGCGCAGGCGATGCGGCGCGCGTCTCGTTCGACTGTGGCCGTGCGTGGGTCGAGGACGCCGGGGGCCGGCGTGCGATCGATCTTTCCGGGCTGCCTGCGGGCGATGACGGCACGTGCCTGGACGCGACCGGCACCTACGACCCGCCCACCACCGACCTGGATGCGCGGCACCAGGGCGTGCCGTATGCCAGCTATGCGTTCGGTGCCCAGGTGGCGCTGGTCGAGGTGGACACCGTACTTGGCACCACCCGGGTACTGAACATCTGGGCGGCCCACGACGTCGGCCGGGCGATCAACCCGACGCAGGTCGAGGGCCAGATCCACGGCGGCATCGCGCAGGGGCTGGGCCTCGCGCTGATGGAGGAATACCTGCCCGGCCGCACCGACAACCTGCACGACTACCTGGTGCCGACCTTCGGCGACATGCCGGAGATCGAGATCCACATCGTCGAGGCTGCCGATCCGCTCGGCCCGTTCGGCGCCAAGGGCGTCGGCGAACCGGCGCTGATCCCGACTGCACCGGCGATCCTGAATGCGATCGCGCATGCCACCGGCGTGCGGCCGCGCCATGCCCCGGTGACGCCTTCCCGGCTGTGGCGGTTGCTGCAGGAGGCAGGCCATCCATCGACCGCAACCCGGAGGGACACATGATGAAGCAGGTCGCTGCAGGCTGTGCCGTGCTGCTGGCGTTCACCGCCGGCCCGTCGTTCGCGCAGGAGTTTCCCGCGAAGCCGGTTCGGCTGGTGGTATCGTATCCCCCCGGCGGCAGCACTGATACCGTCGGGCGCATCGTCGCGCAGAAGCTCGGTGAAGGGCTGGGTACGACCGTGGTGGTCGAGAACCGGGCGGGCGCCGGTGGCACGATCGGCGCGGATGCGGTGGCCAAGGCCGTGCCGGACGGCTACTCGCTTCTGGTGCTGGCCGGTGCGCATGCGCTCGCGCCCAACCTGTACGTGAAGCTGCCCTACGATATCGTGCGCGATTTCGCTCCGGTCGGGCTGTCGGCGAAGAGTTCGTACTTCCTGGTCACGCATCCGTCGGTGCCGGCGCGAACGGTGAAGGAACTGATCGCACTCGCGCGTTCCAGGCCGGGCAGCCTCAACTATGCATCGACCGGCATCGGCACCGCGCAGCACCTGTCCGGCGAGATGTTCAACACGCTGGCGCAGGTGCGCACGGTGCACGTGGTCTACAAGGGCGATGCCCCGGCCCTGACCGACCTGATCGGCGGCCATGTCGAGATGGCCTTCCTGCCGATCTCGGTCACCGCGCCGCTGATCCGCAGCGGTAAGCTGCGCGGCCTGGGGGTCACCAGTTCCGTGCGCACGCCACTGATGCCGGAGCTGCCGACGGTGGCCGAAGCGGGCGGCCTGAAGGATTTCGACATCACGACCTGGTGGGGCGTGGTCGCACCGGCCGGCACGCCGGCCGCAGTCGTCGCGCGGCTCGCGAAGGCGAACACGCCGATCGCGGCGATGGCGGACGTGAAGTCGCGCTTCGGCGACATGGGCATCGAGCCGGCGGCCAGTTCACCCGCCGAGTTCGCTGCGTTCATCCGCTCCGAAGTCGCGCGCTTCTCGCAGCTGGCGAAGCTCGCGGGCGTCAAGCCCGAGTAACATCCGCGGCGGATGCCGCCGTGGATGCCGTCGGGCAGCCATGCCGGAGCCGGTACCGGTGCTACTGCGGCAGTGCCAGCTTCGCCGCGCCGATGATCTTTCCCCAGCGCTCGAACTCGACGCGCAGGTAGGTGCGGAACTCCGCCGGGCCCTTCAGGTCGAGCTCGCCGCCGAGGTCGGCGAGCTGTGCCTGCACCTCGTGCACCCGGGCGGCGGCGATCATCTCCTGCGCCAGCCATTCGTTGACCGGTGCCGGCGTCTTCGCTGGCGACAGGAAGCCGAACCAGCCGCTGACGATAAGATCGTTCATGCCGGCCTCGCCGGCCGAGGGCACGTCCGGCGCCGCCTTCGAACGCGTCGGGCTGGTCAGCGCGAGCGCGCGCAGCTTGCCAGCGCGCACCTGCGGCAGCACGCCGGGCAAGTTGTCGATCAGCATGTCGATCTGGCCGCCGACGAGGTCGGAGACTGCAGCCGAGGTGCCCTTGTAGGGCACGTGGATCATCTGCGCGCCGGCCAGCGTGCGGAACAGTTCGCCCGACAGGTGGGCGGTCGTGCCCTGTCCGGCCGAGCCGAAGCTCACGCTGCCGGGACGGGCATTCACCAGCTTCACCATGTCGGCCAGCGTCTTCGCCGGCACGCTCGGGTGCACCACCGCGATATTGGGCACTGCCGTGATCAACGCGATCGGTGCGAGGTCGCGGTCGACGACATAGGGAACCTTGCCCATGTGCGGGCTCATCGTCAGCGGGCCGGCGGAACCCAGCAGCAGTGTGTGGCCATCCGGGCTTGCAGACGTGACTGCGACGATGCCGATGGCCGCACCGGCGCCCGGGCGGTTCTCGACGACGAAGCGCTGTCCGACGGTCGTCGACAGCCGCTGGCCGATCACGCGCGCGACGATGTCGCTGGTGCCCCCGGGCGGGAACGGCACCACCAGACGCACCGGCTGCGCCGGGTAGCCGGCCGGGCGGTCGGCCGCCACTGCCGGCACTGCCAGCAGGCACAGCAGGGCCGCGGCCCCAGCCGCAAATGAACGCCTCGATGGAACGGACTTGTCGTACGGCAGTGCGGCAGCGGCTTGCATGGAACGGTTCTCCTCAGATCGGGATGACCAGCAGTGTGTCGAGGTTGCGCGAATCGAGGACCACCGTGCGGCTGCGGATCAGCAGCCGGCCTTCGGCTTCGACGAACATGTCGTCGTAGGTCCCGACCGCGAACAGCGTCGTCTCGCCGGTCTTCATCACCCGGGTCACGTTGAAGCTGGTCAGTACCCTTCGGGCAGAGGCAAGCTCCGTGCCATCGCCGTCTTTCGGGGCAGGCGCGAAGCGCGGCATCGACAGCACGTGGCGGTACGTGTGGGGGTCGAACACGTTGCCATGCCGGATCGCCAGGACGCGGTCGCGCAGCATGCCCCGGCCTTCGCAGTGCATCAGCCCGATCTGCCAACCGTTCGCACGTCCCTCGCGCGTCTCGACCCGGTACAGGCAGTCTTCAGAGAAGTAGTCAGGCCAGGCCTCGAGGTTGTCGTCGTCGATCGCGCCGGCACAGTCGGTACAGGCCTGCCCGGCGGCGAGCAGGAACGCGCGGTCGGCTGCGGTGTAAGCCATCGTCGTCGCCATGCTCAGAACCCCATCAGTCCGCGCCACTGCTGCCAGAAGCCGCGTACCGCGGCTTCTGACACCCGGCTCTGCCGTTCGGTGGTCACGTCGTGACCACCCATCTCGACGATCGCGCCGTGGCCCTGGTCGCCACGGGTCGTGCGCTGCACCGCGTTACCGATGAAGCCATCCTCCAGCGAGACCAGCCCGGCCGGCCCGACCAGGTTGCTCTGCATCAGGCGCATGCGCAGCTGTTCCGGCGTGTCGTCTTCGTAGGCGAACACCCACCACTGCAGGTCGCAGCGATCGAGGCCGCGCGGCACCAGCAGGCGCACGGCGAGCGTGTTCTGGATCTGCTGCAGGAACACGTTCGGGAACAGCGTCTGGATCATGTGCGTGATGCCGTCGTCGAACTCGGGCCAGGTCTTGAGCAGCCGCCGGTCCTCGATCGCCAGGTCGCGCATCGAGCGCAGGCCGCCCGAGGCATAGTCGGTGCCCTCGGCATCGTCGGTGGCCATCTTCGACCAGCTCAGGTGCGAGCCGCCGGCCTCGTTCACCTCGACCGCGCCGTCCATCGACAGCCGGTTCAGGCCGAAGGTGGCGAAGAAGGTATGCAGCAGGCTGGCGTGGTAGGAGTCGCGGACGTTCTCGGCGTAGAGCTTCCAGTTGTTGGGCAGCACCTGCGTGTAGCCGCCGATGAGCCGGATCGGCTTGTGGAAGAAGCGCTCCAGGCTCCAGACCATGCGCGGGCCGAACCAGTCGGCGACCGGCGGTAACTGGTCGGAGAAGGTGGCGAAGACCAGGTTGCGGATGGTGTCGACGCGCAGCTCGCGCAGCCCGTGCTTCGTGATGTCGAAGTCGGCCGGCATGCCGCCCTGGCCGCGCACGCCGCGCTTGAACGCGATGCTCTGCAGCTTGCCGTCGAGGCTGTACACCCAGTTGTGGTACATGCAGGTGAAGTTCTCGGCCTTGCCGTGCTGCTCGAGGCAGAGCATCGAACCGCGGTGCGCGCAGCGGTTGACGAACACGCGGATGCGGTCGGAGGCGGGGTCGCGCACGACGATCACCGGCGTCTCGCCGATCCAGTTGGTGCGGTACTGCCCGGGTTCGGCGACTTCGAGGTCGAGGCACACAAGGTTCCAGGTCTCTCCCTGGAACAGCTGCTTCTGCTCGGCTTCGGCGATCTGCGGGTCGTTGTAGACCCGGAACGGCACGCGCGCCAGCCCTTCGTCGGGCCATCGGAACATGCCGTCGGTCTCCACCGGCGATGGGGTGTTCATCGGGACTGCCTCCGCACTGTACTCGATCGCGCCATCGTACCTCGATTGGCCCGTGCTGTGATCACAGCACGGCGTTGCCAGCCATTCGTCGTGTATGCTCCTTCCCGCCCCCGGGACGACGGCCGGGAAGACGGCGGAGACAAGCGATGAGCGAGTGGATGGACGTATGCGCGGACGGCGACGTGCCCGAGGATGGCACCCTGCTGGTGCGCGTGAAGGGCGAGCCGGTTTGCCTGTACAACCTCGATGGCGCGGTGTTCGCGACCCACGATCGATGCACCCATGCATCGGCGAGCCTGGCCGATGGTTTCATCACCGACGGCAAGATCGAATGCCCTATCCACAGTGGCTTGTTCGACATTCGGACCGGCCGGGCGCTGACTGCACCCTGCACGATCGACCTGAAGGTCTATCCGGTGCGCGTCGAAGGCGGCCGCGTGCTGGTGCAGTCGTGAGCGTGCGTCGCACCATCGTGGTGCCGGCGACCTGCAGGAGGCACTGAACATGCATGTGGCCGTGATCGGGGCAGGAGCCGGCGGCGCGGCAGCCGTCGCGGAGGCGACGCTGGCCGGGCACAGGGTCAGCCTGTGGAACCGCTCCGAGCGCACGCTCGAACCCTTCATCGCGCGCGGCGGCGTCGAGTACGAAGGCGTGCTCGGCGAAGGGTTTGCCGGGCCGGCGCGGATGACCCCAGACATGGCGCTTGCGATCGCAGGCGCTGACGTGGCGCTCGTCTGCCTGCCGACGCTTTCCCATGTGGCGGTCGCACGCGACCTGGCCCGCGCGGGTGCACACCGCCTGCCCGTGGTGCTGAACCCGGGACATACCGGTGGCGCGCTCGAGTTCGCGCATGCGTACGCGCAGGCCAGCGGCGGGCCGGTGCCGCCGGTGGCCGAGTTCCACACGCTGTCCTACATCGCGCGCAAGTACCAGCCGGCGCGGGTGACGGTGACCGGCCGCGCGAAGTTCCTGCGGCTGGGCGTGCTGCCCGGTGGCGACGCGGCAGCTGCGGCCGCGGCCGCGCTGTATCCGGTCGCGCAGCGGGTCGGCGACGTCCTCGGCTCCAGCCTGGCCAACCTGAACATGGTGCTGCACGTGCCCGGCGCGGTGCTGGGTGCTGCCTGGGTCGAGGCGACGCGCGGCGACTTCACGTTCTACGTGCAGGGCATGACGCCCGGCGTCATCCGGGTGATGCGCCAGCTCGATGCCGAGCGCATCGCGGTGGCGGCCGCTTTCGGCCACTCGTTGCCCGGCGTGGCCGCCGAGATGCAGCGCTACGGCACCGTCGAACCCTGGGTGACGGACACCGACGACCTGCTGAACGCGATCGCCAGCGGCGAAGCCAACCGCAGGATCCGTGCGCCCGATTCGTTCGAGCATCGCTACTACCGCGAGGATTTCGGGCACGGCCTGCTGCCTTTCATCGAGATCGCGCGCATCGCCGGCGTGCCCACGCCGGTGGCCGATGCGCTGTACCGACTGGGCGGCGCGCTGACCGGCACGGATTTCGCTGCCGGCGGACGTACCGCTTCCACCATGGGCATCGAAGGCATGGACCGGGCAGCGCTGCTGCGCCGGGTCCGCGGCTGAACCAACTCTGCAGGGTGATCGCTTGACCGTACGCATCGGCATCAGTTTCGACGGCTTCTCCACGTTCGGCGAATCGCTGGACACCGCGCGCGAGGCGGAAACCGCCGGCGCTTCCAGCTTCTGGATGGCCGAACACCTCGGCTACCGTGACCCGCTCACGTCGTGCATGGCGTTCGCGATGGCCACCCGGCATGCGACGGTGGTCCCGACCGCGATCAGTCCGTTCCTGCGCAATCCGATGCCGCTGGCGATGGCGATGGCCACGCTCGCCGAGGCGGCACCGGGCCGGGTCGCGGTCGCCATCGGTGTCGGCAATCCGCTGTTCCTCGCCGAGGCGGGCCTGAAGCTCGAGAAACCGCTGGTCGCAAACCGGGAGTACCTCGCGGCGCTGCGCGGCCTCTGGTCCGGGGACCCGGTGCACCAGCCCGAGGCGATGCTGCACCGCCTGGCCGGCGCGCGCATGATGTTCAAGCCGCCGCAGCCGATCCCGGTCTACCTCGCCCCGATGAAGGAGCAGATGCTGCGCTTCGCCGGTCGCTCGGCCGACGGCGCGGTGCTCTCGGCGGGGCTTTCCGCCGAATTCGTGAAGGCGTCCTATGCGCTGGTGGACGAAGGCGCGGCGGCGGCCGGGCGCGATCCGGCTTCGGTGCGCAAGGCGGCCTACATCTTCTTCGTCGCCTCGAAGGACGAGCGCGACGCGATGCAGAAGAGCCGCACCAAGCTCGCCTTCGTGCTGCGCAACCGCTACATCGACGATGGCATCGCGCATTCCGGCATCCCGATCGACCAGGAAGCGATCATCGATGCGGTGTCCCGGCGCGACATGGACGAGGCGACGCGCCTGGTACCCGAGGCCGCGGTCGAGGCCTTCGCCGTCTGGGGCGACCGCACGCGCTGCGCGCGCCGCCTGCAGGACTACATCGATGCCGGCGTCACCGAGCCGGTGCTGTACCTCACCGGCGACGAATCCGATCGCAGCGAGTCGCTGGCGGTGATCCGCGAATTCGCGCTAGCATGAAAGCAGCCATCCACCCCGGGGAGCACGCCTTGAACAGCTTCGAACGCAGCGGTTCCACCCAATCCGCCCGCCGCCGTGCAGGCCTTCGTGCAACCGGTGGTGCAGCCCGAGCCGCGGTGCTCAGACGTGCGGCCGCCGCAATGTTGGCCGCCGGCTGTGCGGTCGCGGCCCTCCCGGCTGCGCTTGCCCAGGCGTTCCCCGTGCAGCCGATCACCATGATCGTGCCCTGGCCGCCGGGGGGCGGCAGCGACATCGCGATGCGCCTGGTCGCGGATGCGGCTTCCAAGCGCATGGGCCAGCCGATGGTGGTGGTGAACAAGCCGGGGGCAGGCGGCACGATCGGGCTGCGCGAGATGACCTCGTCCAAGCCCGACGGCTACACGATCGGCATGATCGCCACCGGCGCCGTATTCGCCCAGTACAACAATCCGAACGCGAATGCCCTGTCCGATTTCGAGCCGATCGTGTTCTTCGGCGAGGATCCGTTCACGCTGACGGTCAGCTCGAAGAGCCCGTGGAAGAGCGTCGCCGATTTCATCGGCGTGGCCAAGGCGGCGCCGGGCAAGGTCCGCAACGGCAACGACCAGCCCGGCGGTTCTTCGCACGTGGCCGCCTCGATGCTCGAGCGCGCACTCGGGCTGCGGCTGAACAAGGTGCCCTACGCCGGCTATGCGCCGACGGTGCAGGCCCTGCTCTCCGGCGAAGTCGAGTCGATCACCGTGCCGCCGCCGGACATCGTCCAGCACCTGAAGGCCGGTGCGGCGCGCAGCCTCGGCATCGCCAGCACGACACGGCACTACCTGATCCCGGACGTACCCACGTTCCGCGAACAGGGCATCGATTTCATCTCCGGCTCCTGGCGCTACATCGCCGGGCCGAAGGGCATTCCGGCAGACCGGCTGGCCACGCTCGAGTCGCGCCTGCTCGAAGTGCTGCGCGACAAGGAGTTCGCCGAGAAGGCGCGCGCTGCAGGCTTCTCGCTCGGGCCGATGGGTCGCGCCGACACCGCGAAGCGGCTGGCTGCAGAGGATGCCGCGATGTACCCGGTTTTCCTCGAGGCAGGCCTGGTGCGTGCCCGCCAGAAGTAGCGCGAGCCGGTGAAGCGCTGGCTGAACCAGGACACGCTCGCCGGCGCACTGTTCATTCTGGTCGGCGCCGGTGGCCTGCTCGCCGGCCGGTCGCTGAACGTGGGTACTGCCGACGCGATGGGCGAGGGCTATGTACCGCTGGCGGCGTGCTGGCTGATGGTCGGGCTGGGCGCACTGGTCGCCGCCAGCGGGCTGCGCCGCACGGCGCCGCCGGTCGAGGCCGGGCAGGTCCGGCCGGTCCTCGCGGTGACCGCCGCCGTGCTGGCCTTCGCCTTCGCGCTGGAACCGCTGGGCGTGGTGGCCGCGATCTTCGCCTCGGCGCTGTGCGCGGCGAAGGCCGTGCCGGGCGTGCGGTTGCGCTCGGTGCTGCTGCCAGCTGCAGTGCTGTCGCTGGCGGTGCTGGCGATCTTCGTCTGGGGCCTTGGCCTGCCGCTGCATGCGCTGCCCCGGCTGGGCGGTGGATGACATGAGCAGGCGGCCCGGGCGCACGATGGCGCATACCTGCCGATGGACCTGCTGATGGACCTGTTCACGGCGCTGCTCGGCAACCTCGCGCAGGGCTTCGGCGTCGCGATGACGCCAGTGAACCTCGGCCTGTGCCTGGTGGGCTGCCTGCTCGGCACGCTGGTCGGCGTGCTGCCCGGCATCGGGCCGACGGCGACGATCGCGATGCTGATGCCGATCACCTTCTACCTCGAGCCGACCGGCGCGCTGATCATGCTCTCGGGTGTGTTCTACGGTTCGCAGTACGGCGGTTCCACGACCGCCATCCTGGTCAACCTCCCGGGTGAGTCGTCCTCGGTGGTCACCTGCCTCGACGGCCATGCGATGGCCCGGCAGGGGCGGGCCGGCGCGGCACTGGCGATCGCCGCGCTCGCCTCGCTGTTCGCCGGCACGGTGACCACGCTCGCGATCGCCATCGGCGGCCCGGCCATCGCCAGCGTCGCGCTGCTGTTCCAGTCGCCCGACTATGTCGCGGTGATGGTGCTGGGGCTGGTGGCCGCCATCGTCCTTGCGCACGGCTCGCTGGTGAAGGCGATGGCGATGATCGTGCTCGGTGTGTTCGTCGGGCTGATCGGTACCGACGTCACCACCGGCGAGCAGCGCTTCACCTTCGGTATCGACGACCTGTTCGACGGGGTCGGCTTCGTGCCGGTGGCCATGGGGCTGTTCGGCCTGTCCGAGATCATGCTGAACCTCGAGTCACGCGCACAGGACGGCGGACTCGCACGGCTGCGCGACCGCTTGTGGCCGTCGCGCGACGACTTCCGGCGTGCGACGCCTGCGACCATCCGAGGCACGCTGCTGGGCATCGCGATGGGCATCCTGCCAGGCGGTGGCTCGACCATCCCGTCTTTCGCGTCCTACAGCCTCGAGAAGAAGCTGGCGCGTGATCCGTCGCGATTCGGCCAGGGCGCGGTGGAGGGCGTGGCCGGGCCGGAGGCGGCCAACAACGCGGGTGCGCAGGCCGGGTTCATCCCGATGCTCGCGCTGGGCATCCCGCCCAACGCGATCATGGCCCTGCTGGTCGGCGCGCTGATGATCCACGGCATCCAGCCCGGGCCGCAGATCATCGCCAGGCAGCCGGAACTGTTCTGGGGCCTGGTGGTCAGCATGTGGATCGGCAACCTGATGCTGGTCGTGCTGAACCTGCCGCTGATCGGTCTCTGGGTTCGCCTGATCCAGATGCCGTATCGCTACCTGTTCCCCGCGATCATCGTGTTCTGCTGCATCGGCGTGTACAGCCTGCGCAACAGCATGATGGAGGTGGTTTTCATGGCGGTGGCTGGCGTGGCCGGCTACGTGCTGCGCAAGCTCGGCTGCGAGCCGGCGCCGCTGCTGCTCGGCCTGATCCTCGGACCGATGCTCGAGGAGAACTTCCGGCGCTCGCTGGCCGTGTCCAGCGGCGACTACATGATCTTCCTGCAGCGGCCGATCAGTGCGACCCTGCTGGCCGCAGCCGTCCTGCTGCTGGTGTTCGTGCTGTTGCCGGGGGTGCGCCGGCAGCGGGAACTGCTGCGCGAGTAGGGGGCGGCAAGCAGGGGCTTGCCGCC
>CAMDXD010000073.1 GCA_945877995.1 Bordetella parapertussis | reverse complement strand
CACTACGGCACCTGCGTGCTGCATGTCGCACCCGAGGCCTTCATCGGCGGCCCGCTTGCGCTGGTGCGCGATGGCGACGTGATCGAACTCGATGTCGCCGGCCGCAGGCTCCACCTGAGGGTCACCGACGAGGAGCTCGCACGGCGGCGTGCCGCGTGGACTGCGCCGCCGCCGCGCTTCGAGCGTGGCTACGGCAGGATGTTCTCCGCCCACGTCACCCAGGCGCCTGCAGGCTGCGACTTCGATTTCCTGCAGCAGCCCGGAACGCTGCCAGAGCCCGACATCTACTGAACGAACGGCGGCATCCCGATACGGCGCCCGGTTGCGGCCCTGCGATCGCCCCCGAACGCCCGGGCGGATCGCGTGGCCCACGATACAATCGCGCGTCCCCAAGCCCGGGCAGCGACGCCCCGTCGCGCGTCCGGCATGCAATGGAAGCCTTCCGACCGATGATCCTCTTCCAGGACGTCATCACGCGTCTCAATGAATACTGGGCCAGGCAGGGTTGCCCGCTGCTGCAGCCGCTCGACATGGAAGTCGGCGCCGGCACGTCGCACACGCACACGTTCCTGCGCGCGCTCGGGCCCGAGCCCTGGCGCGCCGCCTACGTGCAGCCCTCGCGCCGCCCGAAGGACGGCCGCTACGGCGAGAATCCTAACCGCATGCAGCACTACTACCAGTACCAGGTCGTGCTGAAGCCCGCGCCGGAAGACATCCTCGAGCTCTACCTCGGCTCGCTGGCCGCGATCGGCCTCGACCTGAAGGCCAACGACGTGCGTTTCGTCGAGGACGACTGGGAGAACCCCACGCTGGGCGCCTGGGGCCTGGGCTGGGAGGTCTGGCTCAACGGCATGGAAGTCACCCAGTTCACCTATTTCCAGCAGGTCGGCGGCATCGACTGCAAGCCGGTGACCGGCGAGATCACCTACGGCATCGAGCGGCTGTCGATGTACCTGCAGGGCGTCGAGAACGTGTTCGACCTCACCTGGACCACCTGGATGGAGAACGGCGTCGAGCGCAAGCTCACCTATGGCGACGTCTACCACCAGAACGAGGTCGAGCAGTCGACCTTCAATTTCGAGCGATCGAACGTCGAACTGCTGCTGCACCTGTTCGGCCAGCACGAGTCCGAAGCGAAGAAGCTGATCGAAGGCGGCCTGGCATTGCCTGCCTACGACCAGGTACTGAAGTGCGCGCACACGTTCAACCTGCTCGATGCGCGCGGCGCGATATCGGTCACCGAGCGCGCGGCCTACATCGGCCGCATCCGCAACCTGGCACGCGCGGTCGCGCAGGCCTACTACGAAAGTCGTGAGCGCCTCGGCTTCCCGATGCTCGCGGGAGCAGCCCGATGAGCGCGACACTGCTGGTCGAACTGTTCACCGAAGAACTGCCGCCGAAGGCGCTCAGGCGCCTCGGCGATGCGTTTTCGTCGGGCATGACTGCGGCGCTGTCGGCCGCCGGGCTGCTCGAGCCCGCGTCCGTCGCCACCGGCTACGCATCACCGCGCCGGCTGGCGGTGTCGATCACCCATGTGCTCGCGCGCGCGCCCGACAAGCCGTTTCGCCTGAAGCTGCTGCCGGTCAGCGTGGCCTTCGATGCCGCGGGCGTACCGACGCCGGCACTGCAGAAGAAGCTCGCCACGCTCGGGCTGGCCGCCGATGCCTGGCCATCGCTCGAGCGTGCGCCTGACGGCAAGGCCGAAGCGCTGTTCCACAACGGCACGCAGGCCGGGGCATCCCTCGCCGAGGGGCTGCAGAAGGCCCTCGATGACACGCTGGCGAAACTGCCGATCCCGAAGCTGATGCGCTACCAGCGCCCGGACGGCACGGAAGTGCAGTTCGTGCGGCCTGCGCACCGCCTGCTGGCGCTGCACGGCGGTACCGTGGTGCCGGTGCGCGCACTCGGGCTCGAGGCCGGATTCCACACCGTCGGCCACCGCCAGATGAGCTCGGGCACGATCTCGATCGCCACCGCTTTCGAGTACCCGCACCGGCTGATGGTGCTGGGCAAGGTGGTCGCGTCGTTCGAGCAGCGGCGCCTTCGGATCGAAGAGGGACTGCGCGCGAAGGCGGGCAGCGACACGCTGATCGCGCCCGATGCGCTGCTCGACGAGGTCACCGGCCTGGTCGAATGGCCGGTCGTGCTCGAAGGCCGATTCTACGAAGCCTTCCTCGACGTGCCCCAGGAATGCCTGATCCTGACCATGCAGCAGAACCAGAAGTACTTTGCGCTGGCCGATGCATCCGGCCGGCTGCGCAACCGTTTCCTGCTCGTCAGCAACCTCGAGACGACCGATCCGGCGGCGATCGTCTCCGGCAACGAACGGGTGCTTCGTGCACGGCTGTCCGATGCCAAGTTCTTCTTCGACCAGGACCGGAAGACACCCCTGGCCGACCGCGTGCAGCGCCTGGGCAGCGTCGTACATCACAACAAGCTCGGCAGCCAGCTCGATCGGGTGCAGCGGGTATGCAAGCTTGCCAGCCAGCTCGCCGAGCGCCTGTCGTCGGCAGCGCCCGCGCTGCGCGTCGATCCGGCCCTCGCGCAACGCGCGGCCTGGCTGTCCAAGGCCGATCTCGTGACCGACATGGTCGGCGAGTTCCCGGAACTGCAGGGCGTGATCGGCGAGTACTACGCGCGCCACGACGGCGAGGACGACGCGGTCGCCGCGGCGATCGAACAGCACTACCACCCCCGGTTCGCCAACGACACGCTGCCGCAGGCACCGCTGTCGCTGGTGGTCGCGCTGGCCGACAAGCTCGACACGCTGGTCGGCCTGTGGGCGGCAGCCGGCGCGCCGACCGGCGACAAGGATCCCTTCGGCCTGCGCCGCCAGGCGCTCGGCGTGCTGCGCATGCTGGCAGAGCACCCGCTTCCGCTCGACCTGCGTGACCTGGTCGGGCTCGCGATCGCGCAGTTTCCGCCGGCGGTGATGAAGGCCGCAGTGGCCCCGGAACTGCACCGCTTCTTCCTCGACCGGCTGTCGAACTACCTGCGCGAGCGCGGGCACGACGCGCGCGGCATCGATGCCGTGCTGGCGCTGGACCCCTCGCGCATCGACCAGGTGCCCTCGAAGCTCGATGCGGTCGCCGCTTTCGGGAAACTGCCCGAGTCGGAGGCGCTGGCGGCAGCGAACAAGCGCGTACGCAACATCCTGAAGAAAGAGGGCGCATCGGAGCGCCGCGCCGACCCTTCGCTGCTGCAGGAGGCCGCCGAGAAGGCCCTGCACGCGGCACTGCTGACGCTGGAACCCGAGGTCATCGCCTGCACGGCACGCGAAGACTATGCGGGTGCACTGACCCGCCTCGCCTCGGTGCGCTCTGCGGTCGACCGTTTCTTCGACGAAGTGATGGTGATGACAGACGACGCCGCCGTACGGGCGAACCGCATCGCCCTGCTGCAGTCGCTGGAGCGCGCGCTGAACCAGGTCGCCGACATCTCGAGGCTGGCGGCGTGAGGCATGCGGCATGAAGCTCGTGATCCTCGATCGCGATGGCGTGATCAACCAGGACAGCGACCAGTTCATCAAGTCGCCGGATGAATGGAAGCCGATTCCGGGCAGCCTGGAGGCGATCGCCCGCCTGAACCAGGCGGGCTTCCAGGTGGTCGTCGCCACCAACCAGTCCGGCGTCGGACGTGGGCTGCTCGACATGTCGACGCTGAACGCGATCCACGACAAGATGCACCGCAGGCTGGCGCAGGCCGGTGGCCATGTCGCCGCGGTCTTCTACTGCCCCCATGCCGCCGACGCGAACTGCGGCTGCCGCAAGCCGCGCGCCGGCCTGTTCGAGGAGATCGGTCGCCGGTTCGGCCTGCCACTGGCCGAGGTACCGGCGATCGGCGACTCGCTGCGCGACCTGCAGGCGGCCGCAACGGTCGGCGCCCGGCCGATGCTGGTGCTCACTGGCAAGGGCCAGAACACCCGCAGGGGCGGCAACCTGCCCGAGGGTACGACCACGTTCGCGAACCTCGCCGATGCGGTGACGGCGATCTGCAAATGAAACGGTCCCGGAACGAAGGCTTCGACGGGTGCTGAGTCTGCTGCGTTCCATCGTATTCGCGCTGGCCGCGGCGCTGATCACGCCGCCGTATGCCTTCCTTGCGCTGGCGATCTTCTTCCTGCCGCCGATGACGCGCTACCGGATCATCCGCACATGGTCGGTGGCGATCGTCTGGCTTGCCCGGATCATCTGCGGCGTACGCTGGACGGTGACCGGGATCGATCGGCTGCCATCGGTGCCGTCGATCATCCTGTCCAAGCATCAGTCGGCCTGGGAGACGCTGGCCTTCCAGGCGATCTTCCCGCCGCAGGTGTGGGTGCTCAAGAGATCGCTGCTGTGGGTACCCTTCGTCGGCTGGGGCATCGGCACGCTGTCGCCGATCGCGATCGACCGCAGCCAGCGCATGCGCGCGCTCAAGCAGATGCTGCAACAGGGGCGCGCACGGCTCGCCAGCGGCTTCTGGGTCGTCGTGTTCCCCGAGGGCAGCCGTACCGACCCCGGCCACCGGGGCACCTGGCAGATCGGGGGCGCGTGGCTGGCGGCGCACGCAGGCGCACCGGTGGTGCCGGTGGCGGTGAACTCCGGCGAGTTGTGGCCCCGCAATGGCTTCATCAAGCATGCCGGCACGATCGAGGTGGTCATCCTCGATCCGATCGATCCTTCCGGCATGAAGGCCGAGGCCCTTAACAGACTCGTCGAGCAGCGCGTCGAGGACGCGATGCTGCAATTGAACGGAAAGGCAAGAAGCCGTTGAGTATCCCGCACCACCCTGGCAACGCCCTTCAGTATCCCGCTCCAAAGCCTGCACAGCGCACCACGCAGGAGACCGCCTCCGGATCCACCCCGCCCGCCGTGCGCACGATGGCAGCCCGCGGTACTCACCTCGACACCGACCAGGTGGGGGTGATCGAACTCGACGGACAGCCGATCGAGTACACGATGCGCCGCAGCCTGCGCCGCAAGCGCGCGATGCTCAGCCTGTCCGAACGCGGGCTCATACTGGCAGTGCCGTTGCGCATGTCATTGCGGGCGATCGAGGGCTTCCTCCAGCACAGCCATCCGTGGCTGCGCAGGCACCTGCCGCGCTGGCGTGCGAATGCCCGGCCGCACCTCGAACTGTCGACGCTGCAGCAGGTGCTCTGGCTCGGCGAATCACTGCCGATCGACGTGGCCCGGGCCGCGGCTCCCTCGGTCGAGCGTCTCGGCGCACGCCTGGCGGTCGCCCTGCCCGAGCCGGGCGACCTGGGCGCGCTACGCAGCGCACTGCGCAACTGGGTGCAGGCGCACGCCCTGCCGCACTTCGAAGACCGGGCCTGCCACTTCGCAACGGTCGTCGGCGTGAAGAAACCGCCAATGAAGCTGACCAATGCGCGCACGCTGTGGGGAAGCTGCACGCCAGCCGGGCTGGTCCGTATCAACTGGCGGCTGATGCAGGCACCCGCGCACCTGATCGACTACGTGGTGGTGCATGAACTGGCACACATCGTCGAAGCCAACCACTCTTCGCGATTCTGGGCCGTGGTCGAGCGCGGCTATCTTGAGCATCGGCAGGCGCGGCGCGAACTGAGCGAATGGCAGCGCAGGCTGGCCGCGCTGTGAGCGCCACCCGGGGTCGGGCACCTGCGGTTACAGCTGGCTGGCCATCAGGGGCTGCGTGCTAACATCTTTTACATGATCAGCCTGCCCCCTTCCGCATCGGCCACCGCTCCGGATGACCGGGCCAGCCCCGCGCAAGACGGGTGTGGTTCCGGGGTACGCAATGCACCCCGGCGCCACGGGCGGTCCGGGCTGCGCCCACTGGCGGCGGGCACGATCGTGGTACTGCTGGCCTTCGTCACCGTGCAGGCAGGCGGGTGCGGGTTCAAGACCCCCCTGCAAGTGCCGAAGAAGGCCGCGCCGGCGAAACCGGCTTCCTGAACAGCCACGCTGACCGGAGCAACACGATGGACGCGATGTTCAACCTTCGCAGCGGCGCGCTGCACGTCGAGGATGTGCCCCTGCAGGCCATGGCCGAGCGCTTCGGCACGCCGACCTATGTGTATTCGCGTGCAGCGCTGGCGGGCGCATACCGCGCCTTCGAATCCGCGTTCGCAGACGCGCTCGCGCGGGTCCCGTCGCGCCTGGCCGGATCACCTGCCCCGCTCGTCTGCTACGCGGTGAAAGCGAATCCGAACCTGGCGATCCTCAACCTGTTCGCCCGGATGGGCAGCGGCTTCGACATCGTGTCCGCAGGAGAGCTCGCGCGCGTGGTCGCCGCAGGCGGCGATCCATCCAGGGTCGTGTTCTCCGGGGTGGGCAAGAGCGCGGAAGAACTGAAGGTCGCCCTCGAGGCCGGCATCCTCTGCTTCAACATCGAATCGATCCCGGAACTGCACCGGCTGGAGCGCGTCGCCGGCGCACTCGGCAAGGTTGCGCCGGTGAGCATCCGGGTCAATCCGGACGTGAACCCGAAAACCCATCCGTACATCACGACTGGCCTCAACGAGAACAAGTTCGGGGTGAACCACGCCGACGCGCTCGACCTGTACCGTGCAGCGCGCGGCTGCCGACACCTGCGCATCAAGGGGATCGATTGCCATATCGGCTCCCAGATCACCGAGATCGCTCCCTACGCCGATGCACTCGAACGCATCCTGGAGCTGGTCGACCAGCTGGCAGCGGAAGGCATGGTGCTGGAGCATGTCGACCTGGGCGGTGGACTCGGCATCCGCTACAGCGACGAATGCCCGCCGTCGGTCGACGACTATGCGGCTGCGATCACCCGTGTGTTCGGCAACCGGCCCCAGCGGCTGGTGTTCGAACCCGGGCGCCTGTTGGTGGGAAATGCCGGCCTCCTGCTCACGCGCGTCGAGTACCTGAAGCCCGGCCCGGTGAAGAACTTCGCGATCGTCGACGCAGCGATGAACGACCTGATGCGACCCGCACTCTACGAGGCTTACCACGAGGTGCTACCGGTCGTTCCACGCGCCGGAGACGCGCAGTGTTATGACGTGGTGGGCCCGGTCTGCGAGAGCGGCGACTGGCTTGCCCGCAATCGGGCGTTGGTCATCGCCGAGGGTGACCTGCTGGCGATCGCATCGGCCGGAGCCTACGGCATGAGCATGAGCTCGAACTACAACACGCGGCCACGCGCGGCAGAGGTGATGGTCGACGGCGCAGACATGCATGAGATACGCGCGCGCGAGCGCATCGAGCAGCTCTTCGAAGGAGAATCGCTGCTGCCCCGATGAGTGCTTCGGCATCGATCATCGCGAACGTGAATGCGATGGTCGAGCAACGCATGCAGCAGCGTGTGTCGCGGGCGCATCCATCTCGACAGCAGGAAGCGAAGTTTCGCTTCGTTACTGTTGTGTTTTATTTTGGATGTGGAATAGAATCAGATCACCGAGCATCCGCGCGCTTGTCAATAGCCAGAGTCAAGAGTGTGCAGTCGACACAACAGTGACCCGGGCAGGCAGGCAGGTAAGACCGAAGTGGCGACCGAGCGAATGCGATGGGAGTGCAGCCGCGTTCATGTTTTCTGCCTCACGAGCGCGAACGATAATTGTCCTGCACGATTGGTCGTGACTAACTCAATCAAGGAGAAACACGATGGCTGCCAAGAAGCCCGCGAAGAAAGCTGCAAAGAAAGTTGCGAAGACAGTTGCGAAGAAAGCTGTGAAGAAAGTCGCAAAGAAAGTTGCAAAGAAAGCCGCCAAGAAGAAGAAGTAGTTTTCCAGGACCGAGCTGAGTCGATTCCAGACGAAGCCCAAGACAGCCGGTCCATCCAGAGGGAACAGTCCGATTCGGTTACCACTGTTTCTTCCGGCAGGAATAAAGATCACCCCCGCAGACGGAAGTCTCCGGGGGTTTTTTTTCGTCCCTTGCTCCCTCTCTGCGCCTCAGCGCCGGCTGCGATCGAGCGGGCGGGTGACAGGCGGCACGGCTGCGCGGGTCGAAGCCCGGCGCCAGGCGAGGCGGACGGCGAGCAGCAGCGCCAGTATCACCCCGTAGAACAATGGCTCGCGCACATCCGCCTTCACAAGCCACCAGTAGTGCACGACGCCGATCGCCGTGGCGATGTAAACCACCCTGTGCAGGGCCAGCCATCGGCGGCCGCCCAGCCGCCGCACCATTGCATCGGTCGAGGTGATTGCCAGCGGCATCAGCAGCAGGAAGGCCGTGAAGCCGGCCGTGATGAAGGGCCGCTTCACGATGTCCTTCACGATGGCCGCCATGTCGAAGAACTGGTCGAGCCAGAGGTAGGTGACCAGGTGCAGGCAGCCATAGAAGAACGCGGTGAGTCCAAACATGCGGCGCAGGCGCAACAGCCAGTTCATCCCGGTCAGCCGGCGCAGCGGTGTAACCGTCAGCGTGACCAGCAGCAGGATCAGCGTCCACTCACCGGTGGCCCGGGTGACCACCTCGATCGGGTTGGCACCGAGGCGGTCGGTGAAGACGCCTGTCACCAGGCGACCGAGCGGAACCAATGCGATGACGCAAGACAGCCGCCAAATCCAGGCGACGGCCTGCGGCGTGGGCTGACGCAGCCAAGAGAGGAGCCGCGCCGAACGGTTCCGTGCGGCCGGACGACTGCCGGGGGCAGCGCGACCATCTGCCTGACTGGCAGCGGGCTCCTGTTCGGGCAGCGACGGCTTCAGGTCAGGCGGCAGCGCGGTCGCGCTCGATGGCTGGCAGGGTCGCAGCGACACCGCGCAGGTGCGCGATGAATTCCTCGCTGACATCCGGATGGCTCATCGCGAAAGCAATCGTCGCCTTGAGGTAGCCGATCTTGGAACCGCAGTCGTAACGAGTGCCCTGAAACTGGTAGGCCAGCACCTGTTCCTGCTTGAGCAGCGATGCGATCGCGTCGGTCAGCTGGATCTCCCCGCCCTTGCCGGGCTGCGCATTCGCCAGGTGGTCGAATACGCGCGGCGACAGGATGTAGCGGCCGACCACGCCAAGCGTCGACGGTGCCTCTGCAGGCGTCGGTTTTTCGACGATGCCGTCGATCTGATGCACATCGTTCAGTACCGATCCACACCGGACGATACCGTACTGGTCGGTCTCCTCGCGCGCCACGTTCTGCACGCCGATGACCGACCGACGATAGTAGCTGTATCGCTCGACCATCTGGGTCATGACCGACGGCTTTGCATCGATCAGGTCATCCGCCAGGATCACCGCGAACGGCTCGTCGCCGACAAGGGGGCGCGCGCAGAGCACCGCATGGCCGAGCCCGAGCGTCTCCGGCTGACGGATGAACACGCAGTGCACGCCGGGGGGAAGGATCCCGCGCACGGTCGCCAGCAGCTTATGGTTGCCACGTTCTTCAAGCGCAGTTTCGAGTTCTGCTGCCTTGTCGAAATGGTCTTCGATCGCACGCTTGTTGCGGCCGGTCACGAAGATCATCTCGGTCATGCCGGCGGCCACCGCTTCCTCGACGGCATACTGGATCAGCGGCTTGTCGACGACCGGCAGCATCTCCTTGGGGCTGGCCTTGGTTGCGGGCAGGAAGCGACTACCCATTCCCGCCACCGGGAATACGGCCTTGGTGATCTCGCGCTTCATTCGCAATCTCCTTGGTTCAGTGCACGGCCTGGTCGCATCACGCTCACCTGCGATTGTAGGTGTCTTCGAAGCGGACGATGTCATCTTCGCCCAGGTAGGTGCCCGACTGCACCTCGATCAATTCGAGCGGGATGCGACCGGGATTTTCGAGACGATGCTTCACGCCCAGCGGGATGAACGTCGACTCGTTCTCGCCCAGCGTCAGGACTTCCTCGCCGCGGGTTACCCGGGCGGTGCCGCGCACGACGATCCAGTGCTCGGCACGATGGTGGTGCATCTGCAATGAAAGCTTCGAACCCGGGTTGACGGTGATCCGCTTGACCTGAAACCGATCGCCTTCGTCCACCGATTCGTAGGTACCCCAGGGCCGATGTACCTTCCGGTGGATCACCCCTTCGGTACGCTTCTGATCCTTCAGCTTGTCGACGATCTTGCGCACGCCCTGCACGCTGTCGCGGTGGGACACGAGGATGGCGTCCGCCGTCTCGATCACGACGATATCCTCCACGCCGATTGCAGTGACGAGCCGGCTTTCGGAATAGAAATAGCTGTTTCGCACGTCCTGCAGCACGGTTTCGCCCTCGCTTACGTTGCCGTCCGCGTCTTTCGCGGCGACATCCCAGAGGGCTTTCCAGGAGCCAAGGTCCGACCAATCGTAGTCGACCGGACGCACGGCAGCGAGCAGGGTGTGCTCCAGCACAGCATAGTCGACCGAAATGGACGGGCAACGCTCGAACGCCGGTTTCGACAGCCGTGTGAAGTCGAGGTCGCGCTGGCTTTCCGCCAGGGCCTGCCGGCAGGCGGCGAGCAACGCCGGCTGCAGCCGCTCGAGTTCGGACAGGAACACACTGGCGGGAAACAGGAACATGCCGCTGTTCCATAGATAGCTGCCCTCCGCGAAGAAACGCTCTGCGCGCGAGAGATCGGGCTTTTCGATGAACTGGGAAACCGCGCTGCACGCCTTGTCGCCCGGGAGCGAATCGCCACAGGCGATGTATCCATAACCGGTCTCTGCCCAGCGCGGCCGGATGCCGAACGTTACGAGATACCCGGCGAGTGCGGCAGGTACGGCGGCCAGGACTTCTTCGCGGAATGCGCCACTGTCGGTGATCAGGTGGTCGGATGGCAGGACCAGCATCAGGCCGGACGGATCCTCGGCGAGGATGCTTAGCGCGGCGATCGCCAGGGGTGGAGCGGTATTGCGTCCGACCGGCTCGAGGATGATGTCGCGCGCGGCGACACCGATCTCCTGCAACTGCTGTGCAATCAGGAAACGGTGTTCGTTGTTGGCGAGGATCGTGGGCGGGCTGGAATCGGTCAGTCCGAGCGTCCGAAGGATCGTCGCCTGCAGGAGGCTGTGGTCACCATGGAATTTCAGGAACTGCTTCGGAAGCGCTTCGCGCGACAACGGCCAGAGCCGGGTACCGGAACCACCAGACAGGACAACGGGATGGATGCTCATGAAGACACCTCGGACAGTCACGAATCTCGCACGCCTGCGATGTTCGCCCAACCGTGGGCGCTCTGCTCGCACAGGTCGGTTGCGGATGGAGTATGGACGAGTCTACGGGCTTGCAGCCCGAGCGGCCCGGCCGTACCTCACACGGGGACGCTGTCATTACACAAACGAAAACGCCCCGAACCAGAGGGACGGGGCGTTTGTTTGGCTGCGCGGAGGAGCGCGGCCGGAAGGGGAGTCTGACGATGACCTACTTTCACGCGAAAAAGATCGCACTATCATCGGCGCTGGAGCGTTTCACGGTCCTGTTCGGGATGGGAAGGGGTGGTTCCACTCCGCTATGGTCGTCAGACATTGGGCGGTTGCAAGAGCCGCGGTGTTTTGCGGTTCTGCGATAGAGGGGATGAGGCGGGAGGGAAGAAACGAGCGGTTGGCAGCGCTTGTGGCTGCCGGGGACATCTGGGTCATGGACTGCGTTGTCAACGCCGCGGATGGTGAATGCGGCGAGCACAAGGTATGACAAGTGCGCGGTTATAGGGTCAAGCCTCACGGGCAATTAGTACGCGTTAGCTCAATGGATTACTCCACTTACACACCGCGCCTATCAACGTCCTGGTCTCGAACGACCCTTAAGGGGAGTCAAGCTCCCGGGAAGTCTCATCTCAAGGCGAGTTTCCCGCTTAGATGCTTTCAGCGGTTATCTCTTCCGCACATAGCTACCCGGCGATGCCACTGGCGTGACAACCGGTACACCAGAGGTGCGTCCACTCCGGTCCTCTCGTACTAGGAGCAGGTCCCTTCAAACTTCCAGCGCCCACTGCAGATAGGGACCAAACTGTCTCACGACGTTTTAAACCCAGCTCACGTACCACTTTAAATGGCGAACAGCCATACCCTTGGGACCGGCTACAGCCCCAGGATGTGATGAGCCGACATCGAGGTGCCAAACTCCCCCGTCGATGTGAACTCTTGGGGGGAATCAGCCTGTTATCCCCGGCGTACCTTTTATCCGTTGAGCGATGGCCCTTCCATACAGAACCACCGGATCACTATGTCCTGCTTTCGCACCTGCTCGACTTGTCAGTCTCGCAGTCAAGCACGCTTATGCCATTGCACTATCGCTACGATGTCCGACCGTAGCTAGCGTACCTTCGAGCTCCTCCGTTACGCTTTGGGAGGAGACCGCCCCAGTCAAACTGCCTGCCATGCACGGTCCCCGACCCCGATGAGGGGCCCAGGTTAGAACCGCAATACAACCAGGCTGGTATTTCAACGTTGCCTCCAGCGCACCTAGCGGCACGCTCTCACAGGCTCCCAGCTATCCTACACAGATTCCATCACAATCCAATGCAAAGCTACAGTAAAGGTGCACGGGGTCTTTCCGTCTAGCAGCGGGTAGATTGCATCTTCACAACCATTTCAACTTCGCTGAGTCTCAGGAGGAGACAGTGTGGCCATCGTTACGCCATTCGTGCAGGTCGGAACTTACCCGACAAGGAATTTCGCTACCTTAGGACCGTTATAGTTACGGCCGCCGTTTACCGGGGCTTCGATCCGGAGCTTGCAC
>CAMDXD010000072.1 GCA_945877995.1 Bordetella parapertussis | reverse complement strand
GAACACATCGGCGCTGCGCTGGTACAGCTGGCAGGACAGCCGGCCATCGGCGACATAGAACTGGAACAGCGCATGGCAGGGCAGCAGCGCCATGCGGTCGAGTTCACCGACGTTCCAGGCCGACACCACCAGGCGGCGCGAGTCGGGGTTGCTGCGGATCTGCCCGACGATCTGCGTCAGCTGGTCGATCGTGCGCCCGTCCGGTGTCGACCAGCTGCGCCACTGTTTTCCGTACACGGGCCCGAGGTCGCCGTTCGCATCGGCCCACTCGTCCCATATGGTCACGCCGTGCTGGTGCAGGTAGCCGACGTTGGTGTCGCCCTGCAGAAACCAGAGGAGTTCGTGGATGATCGACTTGAGGTGAAGCTTCTTGGTCGTGACGAGCGGGAACCCTTCGGCCAGGTCGAAACGCATCTGCCAGCCGAACAGGCTGAGTGTGCCGGTGCCGGTGCGGTCGGACTTGCGGTTGCCGCGATCGAGGATCGCGCGCATGAGTTCGTGATATTGCTGCATCGGTTTCGCACCTTGGCGCGATGGGCCGGGATGGCTGGTCGTGCGGTGATTGTATCGCTGGTCGCTTCCCGGGCTGGTGCTGATCGAGGCGACGGGGTACCTCGTTCGCTTGGCCGGTGCTGATCGAGGCGATGGGGTCCTTCGTTTGCTTGGCTGGTGCGGGATCGAGGCGACGGGGTACCTCGCTCCGCTCATGTCCCCCGGATCGGGCTCGTCTCCGAGCCCGATCCTCCTCCTTTACTTCGCTCCGCGAGGTACCCCATCACCTCGATCAGCGCAGCTGCCGTGCGGCGGTCGCGACGGTGCCTTGTCGTACGGCACGGCGGTCGCGACGGTGCCTGGTCGTACGGCACGGCGGTGGAACGGGCGCGTGTATCGGGTTGCCGACGGAGTGAGGTAAAGGAGGAGGCCCGGGCCTGCGTGAGCAGGGCCGGGCCGGGGGACACGAACGGAGTCGGCAACCCGGTGCGCGCGTCCAGGCGCTCCCTGGGTAGGGCGCGGCAGCCCGATGCCCACGCCGCGGCACGGAGGAGCAGGGGGGGCGAATGCTAGAATCGAGGCTCCACAGCAATAGCGCTCGCCCGGCCACCGGGCGACTGTCGCCTACCCCATGTCCGGAAGCACGCTCGGTACCCTGTTCACCGTCACCTCGTTCGGCGAAAGCCACGGCCCCGCGATCGGCTGCGTGGTCGATGGCTGCCCGCCCGGCATGGCGCTGACCGAAGCGGACATCCAGGTCGAGCTCGACCGGCGCAAGCCGGGTACCTCGCGCCATGTCACCCAGCGGCGCGAGGATGACGTGGTCGAGATCCTGTCGGGCGTGTTCGAGGGCCGCACCACCGGCACGCCGATCGGCCTGCTGATCCGCAACGTCGATGCGCGGTCGAAGGACTACTCGAAGATCAAGGACACCTTCCGGCCCGGCCATGCCGACTACACCTACTGGCACAAGTTCGGCGAACGCGACTATCGCGGCGGTGGCCGCAGTTCAGCGCGCGAAACGGCCGTGCGCTGCGCGGCGGGCGCGATCGCGAAGAAATGGCTGCACGAGCGCCATGGCATCGTCATCCGCGGCCGCATGTCCCAGCTCGGCCCGATCCCGCTCGGCTTCAAGTCGTGGGATGGCGTGTACGACAACCCGTTCTTCTGCGCCGACCCGGACATCGTGCCGGAACTCGAGGCGTTCATGGACCAACTGCGCAAGTCGGGCGACTCCTGTGGCGCGAAGATCACGACGGTCGCCACCGGCGTGCCGGTGGGCTGGGGCGAACCCGTGTACGACCGGCTCGACGCGGACATCGCCTACGGCATGATGAGCATCAACGCGGTGAAGGGCGTCGAGATCGGCGCCGGCTTCGATGCGGTGACCCAGCCGGGCACGGTGCACGGCGACGAGATGACGCCGGACGGTTTCCTGTCGAACAACGCCGGCGGCGTGCTCGGCGGCATCTCGACCGGACAGGACATCGTCGTGCATGTCGCGGTGAAGCCGACGTCTTCGATCCGCCTGCCCCGGCGTTCGATCGACCGCAGCGGGGCGCCGGTGATCGTCGAGACCACCGGCCGTCACGATCCGTGCGTCGGCATCCGCGCGACGCCGATCTGCGAATCGATGCTCGCGCTGACCCTGATCGACCACGCGCTGCGCCATCGGGCGCAGAACGCGGACGTGGTGGTGGCGACGCCGCGCATCGCGGCGCTGGCGCCGGCCGCAGCGTTCGACTGTTCCGGCTCCGGTTCAGGCGCGGCGGCGAGGCGCGAAGACTCCGACCCGTCCGAGGCCTGATCGCGCAGCCGGTGCCGGCCCGGCCGAGCGTAGGATGACGTCCCCGTTACCCACCCGCACTGCGTGGTCGCTCGGTGCGTTCTACTTCTGCTACTTCGCCTACGTCGGCGGCTTCACGCCCTACCTGAGCCTGTACTTCGACTCGGTCGGCATGAGTGCGGTGCAGATCGGGCTGCTGATGGCGGTCAACCAGTCCTCGCGCATGTTCGCGCCGATGCTCTGGGGCGTGCTGGCAGACCGTCGCGGCAGTCGGATGCACATCGTGCGGCTGACCGCGCTGGCCGGCGGCATCGCGATGTTCGGCCTGTTCGCCGGCAACAGCTTCCTCGCGATGTTCATCACGCTGGCGGTGATGAGTGCCTTCACCAGCGCCACCATGCCGCTGGCCGAGGCGACCACCTTCGGCCATGTCCATGGCGACACCGGGCGTTATGCGCGCATCCGCCTGTGGGGCTCGGTCGGCTTCATCTTCTCGGTGGTCGGCATCGGCTACTTCCTCGACTTCGCGACGCTGCGCGACTGGCTCTGGCTGGTGATCGCGATCTATGCGGTGGCGCTGGTCGCGACCTGGCAGGTGCCGGAGTCGGCCGCGCACCGCTCGGTGCGCGAGGATGTGCCTGCGCGATCGATCCTGAAGCGACCCGAGGTGGCCGGCCTGCTCGGGGCCTGCTTCCTGATGGCCACCGCGCACGGCGCCTACTACTCGTTCTTTTCGGTCCACCTCGTGGACAACGGCTACAGCAAGTCGGCCGTCGGCTGGTTGTGGGCACTGGGCGTGGTGTGCGAGGTGGCGGTGTTCTGGTGGATGCCGCAACTGGTCGCGCGCATCGGGCTGTACCGCCTGCTGGTCGCCACCTTCGCGATCGCGGTGCTGCGCTTCCTGCTGATCGGCTGGCTGGTGCAGTCGTCGGTGGCGCTGGTGCTGGCCCAGACGATGCATGCGGCGACCTTCGGCGCCTACCATGCGGCAGCGATCGGGCTGATCCACCGCTGGTTCCAGGGCGCGCACCAGGCGAAGGGACAGGCGCTCTACACGGCACTGTCGTTCGGCGCCGGCGGCACGCTGGGCGGCTTCGCCTCCGGTCTTGCATGGTCCGCCTGGGGGCCGGCGGTCACGTTCTCGCTGGCGGCGCTGGCCGCCGCGCTGGGCTTCGTCCTGCTGCTGGCGATGGTGCGCGGGCGTGTTCCATCGCAGCTGCCTATCCCTCCCTTTCGCTGAGCGGCTGCGGTAATGTCGGTAAAACGGGGGTGTGATAACGGCTGCGGTGGCTGTGGTGGCATCGGCGGCGGGGACGCGTCTTGCATGCGGCTAGCAGCCGCCGTGCTCCCGTGGCCGCCTGACGCGAGGAGAACGAAATGAACACACGCCTTCCATCCAGGATGACTGAGGTCACGGCTTTGCCGCATCGCCGCATGCGTTCGCTCGCCGCCGCGCTGCTGCTCGGCGTCGGCCTCGGGCCGATGCTCGTGAGCTGCGAGACGGTGCCGATTTCCGGGCGCAGCCAGCTTATCCTGCTGTCTCCCGGCGATGAAGTGAAGCTCGGCCTGCAGGCCTACCAGGAAATCCTGAAGAAGGAAAAGCTGTCGACCGATCCGGCGCAGACGGCGCTGCTCGCCCGCGTCGGCGCGCGCATCGCCGCGGCGACCGGCCGCACCGACTTCCAGTGGGAATTCCGGCTGATCGACAACGACAAGATGGTCAACGCATTCGCCCTGCCGGGCGGCAAGGTGGCGGTCTACACCGGCATCCTGCCGATCACCCGCGACGAAGCAGGCCTGGCTGCGGTGCTGGGCCACGAGGTTGCGCATGCCACCGCACGCCACGGTGCCGAACGCATGAGCCAGGGGCTGCTCGTGCAGGCCGGCCTGACCGCAGGTGCGATCGCGGCCGGCGCCAGCGGCCGCGACTCCGCGAGCACCCAGGTACTGCTCGGCGCGCTCGGCGCCGGGGCTTCGCTTGGCGTGATCCTGCCGTTCTCGCGGCTGCAGGAGACCGAGGCCGACCGACTGGGCATGACGTACATGGCCCGGGCAGGCTACGATCCGCGCGCCGCGCGCGACCTCTGGGTGCGCATGGCGGAAGCATCCGCGAAGATGGGTCGCTCGACGCCCGAATGGATGTCCACCCACCCGTCCAACGCCAGCCGAATCCGTGACATCGAGGCGATGCTGCCCGAGGCGCTGGCGATCTACAAACCGCGCTGAACGGCGAGACTACGGAGGCAATGCAATTGAAGCGCCCCAACCTGCTGGTGATCCTGATCGACGACCTGCGCTTCGATGAATTCGGCGCGGGTGGCCACCCGTACATGAAGACGCCGAACATCGACCGCATCGCGCGCGAAGGCGCGCTGTGCGACCGTGCCTTCCACACCACGCCGTTGTGCTCACCGAACCGGGCCTCGATCGTCACCGGCCAGTACGCGAGCCGGCACGGCATCATCGACAACGTCGCGCGCGATGCGCACAGCCATCGGCTGCCCAACTACCACCTCGCGCTGCAGAAGCTCGGCTACGAGACCGCGCATGTCGGCAAGTGGCACATGGGCAACGAGGGCGGGCCGCGTCCCGGCTACGATTACTGGGTCAGCTTCGACGGTCATGGCAACCTGTTCAACCCGCGCCTGAACGAAGACGGGGTGTACACGAAGTACGATGGCTACATCACCGACCTGCTGAACGAGCGTGCGGTCGAGTTCGTGTCCCGCCCGCGCGACAAGCCGTTCTCGCTGTTCTTCGCGCACAAGGCGGTGCACCCCGACGCAGTGCAGGCGGCCGATGGCAAGCTCACGCTCGACCCGGGCAACGGCTACAAGGCGGCGCCGCGGCACGAGGGGCTCTACGAAGGCGCGATGTTTCCGCCGCGGCCGAACGTGATCCCGATGTCTGAAGTGGTGAAGGACAAGCCGGTCTGGCGCGAGGCGTTCGAGATCAAGGCGACCGAGACCTCGCAGGCGCTGCTGGAGTCGGTGAAGAGCGGCGACCAGGAAGAAATGCGCCTGCGCGCGCGCATGATGGCCTCGGTCGACGAGGGTGTCGGCCAGTTGTTCGACGCGCTGGAGAAGAGCGGGCAGCTCGACGACACCTTCATCCTGTTCCTGGGCGACAACGGTTATTTCTTCGGCGAGCACGGACTTGGCCTCGAGCGCCGCTTCGCCTACGAAGAGGGCATCCGCTCGCCGTTCACCTTCCGCTATCCGCGCCGGGTCAAGGCGGGCACGAAGATCGACGACCTGGTGCTGGCGCTGGATATCGCGCCGACCTGCATCGAACTGGCCGGCGGCACGCCCGGGCCGCAGGTGCAGGGGCGTTCCCTGCTGCCGCTGATGGAAGGCCGCCCGCGCGGTACCACGCAGGGGTGGCGCGACTCGATCCTGTGCGAGTACTTCAGCGAGAACGCCATGCCCTGGCTGATCGGCATGTCGTACAAGGCGGTGCGCACCGACCGCTACAAGCTGATCCACTGGGTCAACCGAGGCGACGACGGCGAACTGGACGAGCTCTACGACCTCGACCGGGATCCGTACGAGATGAACAACCTCATCGATGACCCCGCCTGCGCCGAGGTGCGCCAGACGCTGCGGGTGGAGCTGGCCCGGCTGGTGGCCGTGTCGGTCGGGCTGTAGCGGGTCGTCGCCGGCCCGAGGGCCCGCCCGGCCGGCGTACCGAGCGGACGGGGTCCATGACATAATTACGGGTTCTCCAACGCTGTGCCCGAAACCATGGCCTCCACGCTCTACGACAAGTTGTTCGACAGCCACGTCGTGCACCAGCAGGACGACGGCACGATGCTGCTCTACATCGACCGCCACCTGGTGCACGAAGTGACCAGCCCGCAGGCGTTCGAGGGGCTGAAGATCGCCGGGCGCAAGCCCTGGAACATCAACTCGATCATGTCGACGGCCGACCACAACACGCCGACCCGCGACTGGGCCGGCGGCATCAAGGATCCGGTGTCGAAGTTGCAGGTCGACACGCTGGACGCGAACATCCGCGAGTATGGCGCGCGCGCCTATTTCCCGTTCCTGTCGAAGCAGCAGGGCATCGTGCACGTGATCGGGCCTGAGCAGGGCTTCACGCTGCCGGGCGCCACGCTGGTCTGCGGCGATTCGCATACCAGCACGCACGGTGCGCTCGCCGCGCTGGCCTTCGGCATCGGCACCTCCGAGGTCGAGCATGTGCTCGCCACCCAGACGCTGGTGCAGAAGAAGGCGAAGTCGATGCTGGTCAAGGTCGAGGGCGACCTCGGTGCCGGCGTCACCGCCAAGGACATCGCGCTGGCGCTGATCGGCAAGATCGGCACCGCTGGCGGCACCGGCCATGCGATCGAATTTGCCGGCTCGGCGATCCGCGGCCTGTCGGTCGAAGGCCGGATGACCCTGTGCAACATGGCGATCGAGGCCGGCGCCCGCGCCGGCATGGTCGCGGTCGACGAGAAGACGGTCGAGTATGTGAAGGGCCGGCCGTTCGCGCCGAAAGGCGAGCAGTGGGACACCGCGGTCGCGTACTGGCGCACGCTGGTCAGCGACGATGGCGCCGGCTTCGATTCCATTGTCGACCTGCCGGCCGCGTCGATCGAGCCGCAGGTCACCTGGGGCACCAGCCCGCAGATGGTGGTGCCGGTCGGCGGCCGCTTGCCCGACCCGGCCGATGCCGCCGATCCGGTGCGACGCGACGGCATCGAGCGGGCGCTCAAGTACATGGGCCTGAAGCCCAACACGCGCATCCAGGACATCGCGATCGACAAGGTGTTCATCGGCTCGTGCACCAACTCGCGCATCGAAGACCTGCGCGCGGCGGCGGCGGTGGCGAAGGGCCGCACGGTCGCACCGAACGTGAAGCTGGCGATGGTGGTGCCGGGTTCCGGGCTGGTGAAGGAGCAGGCCGAGAAGGAAGGCCTGCATGAAGTGTTCACCGCAGCCGGCTTCGAATGGCGCGAGCCGGGCTGCTCGATGTGCCTGGGCATGAACGACGACCGGCTCGAGCCGGGCGAGCGCTGCGCGTCGACCTCGAACCGCAACTTCGAGGGCCGCCAGGGCGCTGGTGGACGCACCCACCTGGTCAGCCCGGCGATGGCTGCTGCAGCCGCCGTGGCTGGGCATTTCGTCGATGTGCGCACGCTCGGCAAGGGAGCCTGACCATGGACAAGTTCATCCGACTCAACGGGCTGTCTGCGCCGCTCGACCGCGCGAACGTCGATACGGACGCGGTGATCCCGAAGCAGTTCCTGAAGTCGATCAAGCGCACCGGCTTCGGCCCGAACCTGTTCGACTCCTGGCGCTACCTCGATACCGGCGAGCCGGGCATGGACAACACCAACCGGCCGCTGAACGAAGACTTCATCCTGAACAAGACCCGATTCCAGGGCGCGCAGGTTCTGCTCGCGCGCGAGAACTTCGGCTGCGGGTCGTCGCGCGAGCATGCCCCCTGGGCGCTGCAGGACTACGGCTTCAAGGTGGTCATCGCCTCGTCGTTCGGCGACATCTTCTACAGCAACAGCCTGAAGAACGGCCTGCTGCCGATCCGGCTGTCGAAGGAAGAGATGGACCTGCTGTTCGCGGAGACCTTCGCCAGCGAAGGCTACCGGCTGGACATCGACCTGGAAAGCCAGAAGGTCACCACGCCGTCGGGCAGGCAGTTCGGCTTCCAGATCGAACCGTTCAACAAGCACTGCCTCATGAATGGCCTCGACGAGATCGGCCTGACGCTGCAGCACGCCGAAGACATCCGTGCGTTCGAGACGAAGCACCGGGCGGCCCAGCCCTGGCTGTTCCTGTAGCAATCCATCAAGTATCCGCGAGGCAACATGAAGAAGATCGCAGTCCTGCCAGGCGACGGCATCGGCGCCGAGATCATCGCGCAGGCCGTGCGCGTGCTGCGCGCGCTGGAACCCCAGGGCCTGAGGCTTGAACTGTCGGAAGCGCCGGTCGGCGGCACCGCCTATGACCTGTCCGGCGATCCGCTGCCCAAGGCCACGCTCGACCTGGCGCGCTCGGCCGATGCGATCCTGTTCGGGTCGGTCGGTGGCTGGCAGTGGGACAAGCTGCCGCGCGACAAGCGCCCCGAACAGGCGATCCTCGGCCTGCGCAAGGAGCTGAAGCTGTTCGCCAACCTGCGCCCAGCCGTGATCTATCCGGAACTGGCGGCGGCCTCCACGCTCAAGCCCGAGGTGGTCTCCGGCATGGACGTGCTGATCATCCGCGAACTTACCGGCGACATCTACTTCGGCCAACCGCGCGGCATCCGCACCAACGCGGCCGGCGAGCGCGAAGGCTTCGACACGATGCTCTACGCCGAGTCCGAGATCCGCCGCATCGCGCGGGTCGGCTTCGAGTCGGCGCTCAAGCGCAACCGCCGGCTGTGCTCGGTCGACAAGGCCAACGTGCTCGAGACCTCGCAGCTGTGGCGCGACGTCGTCACGGAAGTGGCGAAGGATTACCCGACGGTCGAGCTGTCGCACATGTACGTCGACAATGCGGCGATGCAGCTGCTGCGCAACCCGCGCCAGTTCGACGTGATCGTCACCGGCAACATGTTCGGCGACATCCTGTCCGACGAGGCCTCGATGCTCACCGGGTCGATCGGCATGCTGCCGTCCGCATCGCTCGACGCGCACGGCAAGGGGCTGTACGAGCCGATCCACGGCTCGGCTCCGGACATCGCCGGCAAGGACGTCGCGAATCCGCTGGCGACGATCCTGTCCGCGGCGATGCTGCTGCGCTACAGCCTCGACCAGGACGTGTTCGCGCGCCAGATCGAGGCCGCGGTCAGTGCCGTGCTGCAGCAGGGCCTGCGCACCTCCGATATCGCCGAGAAGGGCGAGCCGGTCATCGGTACTCGCGCGATGGGCGACGCGGTCGTCGCCGTGCTCGGCTGAACCCGGGCGGCGCCCGGCACGGCGAGCTGAAGGAGAGACGATGGCGAAGATGATGAAGGTCGGGCTGATCGGCTGGCGCGGCATGGTCGGCTCGGTGCTGGTCGGGCGGATGCAGGAAGAGCGCGACTTCGACCATGTCCGTACCACGCTGTTCTCGACCACCCAGGCGGGGCAGGCTGCGATGGCGCTGCCGAACGCAGAGGCGGTGGTGGCTGACGCAGGCGATATCGGCGCACTGTCGTCGATGGACGTGCTGATCTCCTGTCAGGGCGGTGACTACACGAGCGCGATGCACCCGGCGCTGCGTGCGGCCGGATGGAACGGCCACTGGATCGACGCGGCGTCGACCCTGCGCATGCAGGATGGCGCGGTGATCATCCTCGATCCGGTCAACCGCGGCGTGATCGACGCCGCACTGGCCGCTGGCGGACGCGACTTCATCGGCGGCAACTGCACGGTCAGTCTGATGCTGATGGCGATGGGCGGTCTGTTCCGAGAAGGGCTGGTCGAATGGGTGACCGCCATGACTTACCAGGCGGCGTCGGGCGCCGGCGCCCAGAACATGCGCGAACTGCTGGCGCAGATGGGAGCGGCCCACGAGGAAGTTCGCGGCCTGCTCGCCGATCCGAAGTCGAACATCCTGGACATCGATCGCGCGGTGTCGACGCGCCTGCGCAGCGACGGCTTTCCGACCGAACAGTTCGGCCATGCGCTGGCCGGCAGCCTGCTGCCCTGGATCGACAAGGACCTCGGTAACGGCCAGAGCCGCGAGGAATGGAAGGCGATGGCCGAGTGCAACAAGATCCTCGGCCGTTCGGCTGATCCGGTACCGGTCGACGGCATCTGTGTGCGCATCGGCGCGATGCGCTGCCACTCCCAGGCGCTGACCATCAAGCTTGCCCGCGACCTGCCGCTGGCAGAGATCGAATCGCTCCTCGCATCCGGCAACGATTGGGTCGAGGTGGTGCCGAACCGGCGAGAGGACTCCCTCGCGCGCCTGACGCCTGCGGCGGTGACTGGCGGCTTGAAGGTTCCGATCGGCCGGTTGCGCAAACTGCCGATGGGCGGCAGCTACCTCGCCGCTTTCACGGTGGGCGATCAGTTGCTCTGGGGCGCGGCCGAGCCGTTGCGCCGGATGCTCCGTCTGCTGCTGGATCGTCCGGGCCGCTGATCGCCCAATCGACTCGGGCGGGTTAGACTATTGCATTCTCAGGCTTGGCCACGCGGTCGTTGTGGCGGTTGACGAGCGACGTGCGCGCGGGCGGCTCAAGCGCGCCGATGCTTTGCATTTGGTTGTACATTGCCGACAATGTGCTGTCGATTCGTGCTTGGCTCGGTGTTTCCCGGGAAAAACTCAAGAAAATCCCGTGCTTGTGTAAAGATAGAAGAGACTGTGCGAGCTTGCTTCGATAAGCCCATGAATGTTAAATTCAATCTCCGACGAGTCCTGAAGGACGGTCCGTGCGCAACAGCATTTTGAGTGTCACCCGCGCGTGGCTTGCCGCCTGCGCGTTCACGATTGCGGTTTTCCTTCCCGCCGCGGCTGATGCTGCCGGCCTCGGGCGGATGAACGTCTTGTCTGCGCTCGGCCAGCCTCTCAATGCCGAAATCGAGCTGAACGCGACGAAGGACGAACTCTCCACGATGCAGGTCCGGATCGCGCCGGCCGATGCCTATCGGCGCGCGAACCTTGAGTTCTCCGCGTTTGTGACATCTGTCCGGCTCGCGATCGAGCAGCGGCGGGATGGCTCGATGGTCGTGCGCGCAACAACGCCGCGGCCGGTAAACGAGCCGTTCATTGAACTGCTGGTCGAGGTAGTGTGGTCTTCGGGCCGCCTGATGCGTGAGTACACCTCGCTGATCGATCCGCCCGGTTTCACTGCGGCGGACGTCGTCACACCCCCGACGTCGCCATCGGCTGCTGCGCGCCCGGCCGTCGCCGATCCGCGTCCTGTCGTCGCAGCCCCGATCTCGCCCGAGACACCTTCGGTATCCGCTGCTCCGGCCGTCGCAATCAAGCCTGCCCCGGTCGCGCGTGCCGCCGCCAGGAAGGACGACACCAAGAAGGACGCCACGGCCTCCGCTGCACCCGGTGCCAGCGAGTACGGCCCGGTGCGCCGCGGTGAGACCCTCGCGAAGATCGCCGAATCGGTACGCCCTGCCGGCGTGTCGCTCGACCAGATGCTTGTGTCGATCTACCGCGAGAACAAGTCGGCGTTCGATGCCAACAACATGAACCGCCTGCGGACCGGAGCGGTCCTGCGCGTACCCGATGCATCCGCACTCGGTGCCACGCCAGTCGCCGAGGCTTCGCGTGAGGTACGCGCGCAGGCAGCCGATTTCAATGGATACCGGCAGCGGCTCGCCGGTGCTGTCCAGGAGGCGCCGCCCGTCGCGGCCGAAGGTGGCCAGGCAGCATCCGGGCGCGTTGCCCCGAGAGTGGAAGAGAAGGCGCCCGCGCCATCGGCTGGTTCCGACGTGCTCCGCGTCTCCAAGGGCGATCCGTCCAAGGGCAGTGGTCGCGATTCGAAGGCGGCGCAGGCCGCGCGGGAAGAAGACACCACCGCTCGCGAGAAGGCGATGCGTGAGGCCAATGATCGGGTTGCCTCGCTCGAGAAGATGCTGAAGGACGCGCAGCGGCTGCTCGACATCCAGAGCAAGCAGTTGGCCGACCTCCAGAAGCTGGCCAAGGCGGAGCCCGCGAAGGCAGCGGAGCCCGCAAAGGCGGCAGAGCCCGCAAAGGCGGCAGAAGCGCCCAGGCCCGAGCCGGTGAAGGCAGAGCCCAAGCCGGTGCCAGCCGCACCGGAGCCGAAGCCAGAACCCGCGATGGCTGAGGCGGTCACTCCGATCGCGCCAGTTGTGCCACCGGCCGCAGAGCCTTCCAAGGCGGAGCCACCGGCCGCACCGGTCGCACCGGCGCCACCCGCCCAGGCTGCGAAACCGCAACCGGTTCCGCCGCCGCCGCCGCCCGCGCCGAGCCTCGTCGATCAGGCCATGGCGTTCGTTACGACCTACCTGACCGAACTGGGTCTTGGCCTGGTCGCGCTGCTCGGGCTCGGTGGGCTGGTTGCCCGCCGTCGAAAAGGCAGTGCGCCCCAAGCCCCGGCCGCCAGGGCTGCGGCCGTCACGACGATGGTCCCGGCGCCTGCGCCAGCTCCGGTGGCTGCCGAGACCGACTCGATTGTGAAGTCGATGCTGGCACCGCAGACCGACCTTGAAGAAGTCGATCCGCTGGCCGAGGCCGAGGTCTACCTGAGCTACGGCCGCGAAAACCAGGCCGAGGAAATCCTGCACGAAGCGATCGTCAGGGCCCCGTCGCGCCACGAACTTCACCTCAAGCTGTTAGGTATCTACGTGAAGCGCGGTGACGCGGCCGCGTTCGAACCGGTTGCGCGCAAGTTGTATACCTCCACCCGTGGCGAAGGTGAGGCGTGGCAGGTCGCGTCCGAAATGGGTGCATCGATCGATCCGGCCAACCCGCTGTATTCGTCCGGCCGGCCGG
>CAMDXD010000071.1 GCA_945877995.1 Bordetella parapertussis | reverse complement strand
GAAGTACGATGACCTGATCAACTTCGAGAAGTCGACGAAGTACGACGAGCGGCAGAAGGCGGCGCTTGCCTATGCCGAGGCGATCGTCTGGCGGCTCGACACCGACGACGCGTTCTGGAAGCGCATGCATGCGAGCTTCAACGAAGCGGAACTGGTCGAACTCGGCTGTGCGATCGGGCTGACCTACGGCCAGCAGAGCTGGCTGCGCCTGCTCAACATCGAGCATCATCAGTATCTCGCCGGCACCGACGGTTCGATGGCGCCCGGCTTCGAGACCGCCGATGCACTCGCGCACTCGAAGGCCTCGCCCGAGTACTGGGCGGCACGCAAGGCCGAGCAGGCCGGAGCCGGCAAGCTGGTCTGAGCCCGACTGCGGGCGGGCGCCCGTTGCCGTCTGCACGCATGCCTGACTTCGACTGCCGGACCCCGTAAGATCGGCACCGGGGCGCGCGGCCGTCGCTGGCCGCGCCGCAGACGGCCAGTGGGCGTGACGACGGAGCGAGCAGGCGTGAATATTTTCGTGTTGGGTGCAGGTGCGGTCGGTGGCTATTACGGCGGACGGCTGGTCGAGGCGGGCGCCGATGTCACCTTCCTCGATCGAGACCGCCGGCTGGCGCAGCTCGCGCGCGACGGGCTGGTGATCGAAAGCCCCGCCTGCGGCGATGCGCGGCTGAAGGTCGATGCGGTCACCGCGGCCGACCCCACGAAGGCCTACGACCTCGTGCTGCTCACCAGCAAGGCCTACGACCTCGATGCGGCCATCGAGGCGGTGCGCCCGGCGATCGGACCGGGTACCGCGATACTGCCGCTGCTCAACGGCTATGCGCATGTCGACCGACTGGTTTCCGAGTTCGGTGCGGAGCGGGTGATCGGCGGGCTGGCGAAGATCCAGGCCACGCTGAGCCCGGAGGGCGTGGTGAAGCACCTGAACGACTGGCGCTACATCACGTTCGGCGAACTCGACGGACACGCATCCGAACGCGTCGCGCAACTGAAGGCCCTGTTCGACCGTACCTCGGTCGTTGCCACCGTCTCGTCCGACATCCGCCACGATCTCTGGATCAAGCTGGTCCACCTGTCCACGGTGGCCGGGATGACCTGCCTGATGCGCGGCAGCGTCGGCGAGATCGCCCGTACGCCCGATGGCACGCGGCTGCTCAATACGTTCTTCGACCTGAACATCGAGATCGCGACGCGTGCCGGCTGCGCGCCAAAGCAGGGCTTCATCGACGAGTTCCGGGCGCTGTTCGGCAACCGCGATGCAGCCTACAGCGCATCGATGGCGCGCGACATCGAGCGAGGTGGGCCGATCGAGGCCGAGCACATCCTCGGCTTCATGCTCGAGCGCTGCAGGGCATTCGGGTTGGACGATACGCTGCACACCGTCGCCTATACGCACTGCATGACGTACCAGGCGCGGCGCGTGGCAGGCCGCCTGCCGTGAGGCGCGCCTGCAGGCCACGCCGCGGCGAGCGACGATGATCCCGTACGATCCGATCTTCGCCGACGGCCCGGGCTCCGGCTTGGCGCATCCCGCGTCATACTGGCTCGACACCGCCGGTCCGCTGCCGGCCGACGATGGCCCGGCACCCGCGGCGCTGGATACCGAGGTCGCGGTGATCGGCGGCGGCTACACGGGGCTGTCGACCGCATTGCACCTCGCGCGGCGCGGCCACCGCGTCACCGTGCTGGAGGCGAACCGTCCCGGCTGGGGCTGCAGCGGGCGCAACGGCGGCTTCGCGCGCATGGCATTCGGACGCCTGTCGTTCAGCGACATGGTGTCGCGCTTCGGCCTGCCCGGGGCGAAGGTGCTGTTCGGGCATACGAAGGCCTCGCTCGACAACGTCCGGCAGATGATCCGCGAGGGTGGCATCGATTGCGATGCGTCCGAGGCTGGCTACCTGAAGGTTGCGCCGAAGCCGGGCCGTGCCGCGGCGCTGGCGGCTGAAGCCCGGCTGATGCAGCGCGAACTCGACTATCCGGCCGAGTTCATCGATGCCCGGACCCTGCAGCGCGACCACCTGGGCGGCGCGCAGTCGTTCGGCGCGCTGCGCATACCGGATGCGCTGGCGCTGCATCCGCTCAAGCTCGCCGCCGGCGTGCTGCGCATGGCGCGTGCCGCCGGCGCGGTGGTGCACGCTTCCAGTCCGGTCACCGGCTGGCGCAAGGACGGCGCGACCCATGTGCTGTCAACGCCCCACGGGACGGTGCGCGCCGCGCAGGTCGTGATCGGTACCAACGGCTATACGCCGCCCGGGCTGCACCGTGACCTGAACGCCGCGATGATGCCGATCCTCTCGCACATCATCGTGACCCGGCCGATGACCGATGCCGAGGTGGCGAGTTCGAACTTCGTCACCGGTCATGTGCTGACCGACGCACGCAAGCTGATGTTCTACTGGCGGCGGCTTCCCGACCGGCGCATCCTGTTCGGAGGGCGCGGGCTGATCGCCGACACCCCGGGCCGCACGGCGAGCCACCGCGACTACCTGTACCGGGAACTGATCGCCAAGTATCCGTCGCTCGACGGCATCGGCATCGAACACGACTGGCATGGATGGGTCGCGTTCACGCGCGACTTCCTGCCGCGCATCCGCTGCGCGGCAGACGACTCGACCGTTCACTATGCGGTCGGCTACCAGGGCAGCGGCGTGTCGCTGTCGCTCTACGCCGGCCGGCTGATCGCGGCACGGATCGCCGGCGATGCGGCCGAGCCGGCGATCGAGGCCGCCGGGCATCCGGTGCGGCCCTTTCCGCTGCATCGCCTGATGCGCATCCCGCAGCGCGCGCTGTTCTACTGGTACCGGTTCCTCGACAGCAGGCCCTGATCGCTGCGAGCCCTCAGGGCATTGGCCAGCCGATCCATTCGCAGACGCCGCGGCCCATGATCGATTCCTTGTCCGATGCCGACAGCCAGGGGATCTCGTCGATGAACATCGTCACATGCTGCCGGTACGCGATCGGCGAACGGGACAGGTCGGTGCCCCAGAACAGCCGCTTCGGCCCGAACGCATCGTAGGCGCGCCGAAGGTGGCCGTGCAGCGAGCGGTATGGGTAGCTGTCGTTGGTGTAGCAAGGCAGCGCGCTGGCCTTCGCAGCGACGTTCGGGCGCTTCGCGATCGCCAGCAGCTTGTCGAAGTCGGCGAACGCCTCGGCGTCGCGCTGCTTGCTGTTCAGGCCGAAGTGGTCCATTACCAGCCGCAGGCCCGGATAGCGCGCCGCGACCTTGTCTATTTCCGGCACCAGCCGATGCGGTACCAGCACGTAGATCGGCACGCCAGCCTTCTCCGCCTCGCCCCAGACCCAGTCCATGTGGCCTTCGGTGAGGAGCGCCTCGAGCATCGGCAGGTGGAAGGTGAAACGCAGGCCGAGCATGCCGGGCTGGCTGCGCCACGCTGCGAGCGTGCCGCGCACGGCCGGGTCCTGGGGGTCGATGCGGCCCATCGTCGCGAACCGGGTGGGGTGCGCGAGGTGGGCGGCGATCGCCAGGTCGTTGCGGTCGCCCTCCCAGGAAGGGGGGACGATCACTACGCGATCGACGCCCGCTTCATCCATCTCGCGCAGCAGGTCGGTGTGGTCCAGCGGGATCGGCCGCTGTGCCTCGGCGCGCTTCGGCCAGGGGCGTTCCGGTGTGTCGGCGCCCCAGATGTGTACCTGCGAATCGACGATCAGCATCGCCACTCTCCTCGTTGCCCGTTCCGGGCTGTCGTTGTGTACGGCGCGGCCGGCAGCCGCGCCTGTGTCATCCCGCGCGCTTCATCCAGCGCACCGGCAGGGCCACTGCATCGGCACCACCCATGCCTTCCTTCGAGGCTTCGTCGAACACGTCGAGGGCGCGCTGGGTCACCGGCAGGGTCGCCCCGAGCGATCCGGCTTCGTCGATCATCGTTTGCAGGTCCTTGCGGATCAGGTCGACATCGAAGGTGACCGGCCCGGTGTCGCCGCCGGCCATCGCCCGTGCGATGGTGGGGCCGCGTACCTTGAGCACGTTCGGTCCGCCGGAGGTGTCGGCGAGGATGTCCATGATCCTTGCCGGGTCCAGGCCCAGCGGCTTGATCAGCGTCAGCGCCTCGCCGAGTGCCTGCCAGTAGACCAGCAGCGGCAGGTTGATCGCCAGCTTCATGCTTGCCCCGGCGCCGGCCGGGCCGATGTGCTCTACCCGCCGGCAGAGCTGGTCGAGCAGCGGCTTCGCGCGTGCGAAGTCTTCATCGCTGCCACCGGCGAAGCCGAGGAGCTTGCCGTCGCGCGCGGGGCCGGTGGTGCCGCCTACGGGGCATTCGATCACTGCCGCGCCCGTCGCCTTCAGTCGTTCGGCGAGGCTGCGCTGGGTCTCCGGCCGCAGCGTGCTCATCTCGATCACCAGCTTGCCGGCCAGGCTGCCTGCGGCCGCGCCCGATGCACCGAAGTAGGTGGCCTCGACGGCCTTCGCGTCGGCCACGATGCTGAGGATGGCCTCGCTCGCCTCGGCCAGCGCGCGCGGGGTCGTGCACACCTTCGCACCGGCGGCCACCAGGGCCTGCGCCTTCTCCGGCGAGCGGTTCCACACGAACACTTCATGGCCGAGGCCGAGCAGGCGGGTTGCCATCGCCGCGCCCATGCGGCCGATACCCAGGATTCCGATCTTCAAGGCGTCTGCCTCCACAGTGGAAAGAGCACGAACTTGACACCGCTTGCGCCCGCCGTCAATTTAGGTGCGCGCGGACATCCGCACAGGCATGCAGGCATTGACGAACAGCAGGCAGCGCGGCGAGCCGACGCAGCCGGGGGAATATCCGATGGCAACGAATGAAGGCGCCGCCGTACGCGACGGCATGCATTGCGCGTTCGATGTCCTGATCCCGATGGACGACGGCGTCGTGCTGCGTGCGGATGTGTATTGTCCCCTGTCCGACGGACCGTGGCCGGTGCTGCTGACCTACGGCCCGTATGCGAAGGGGCTGGCTTTCCAGGAAGGCTATCCGAGCGCCTGGCAGCGCATGGTCGCCGAGCATCCGGATGTCGCCCACGGGTCGAGCAACCGCTACCAGAACTGGGAGGTGGTCGATCCCGAAAAATGGGTGCCGGAGGGCTACGCCTGCGTGCGGGTGGATTCCCGCGGCGCCGGCCGCTCACCGGGGTTCATCGAGCCCTTCTCCCCGCGCGAGACGCGCGACTTCCACGATTGCATCGAGTGGGCCGGTGTCCAGCCCTGGTCGAACGGCAAGGTCGGACTGAACGGCGTGTCCTACTTCGGGATCAACCAGTGGCACGTGGCTTCGCTGCAGCCACCGCACCTGGCCGCGATGTGCATCTGGGAGGGCGCGGCCGACTGGTACCGCGACATGACGCACCACGGCGGCATCCTGTCGACCTTCTGGGCCAACTGGTACGACATGCAGGTGAAGACCGTGCAGTACGGGCTCGGCGAGCGCGGCGCGCGCAGCCGGGTGACCGGCGCGCTGGTGTGCGGCGACGAGACCCTGTCCGATGCACAGCTCGCGGCGAACCGCTGCAACTTCGGCGACGAGATCCTCGCGCATCCGTGCGACGATGACTGGCACCGCGCGCGCTCGCCCCGGTGGGACCGGGTGACGGTGCCCTTCCTGTCTGCCGCCAACTGGGGCGGGCAGGGGCTGCACCCGCGCGGCAACTTCGAAGGCTTCCTGCGCGCGGCATCCCCGCACAAGTGGCTCGAGGCACACGGCCTGGAGCACTGGACGCATTTCTACACCGACTATGGCCGGCGCCTGCAGTTGCGCTTCTTCGACCACTTCCTGAAGGGCGCCGACAACGGGCAGGACCGCATGCCGCCGGTGCTGCTGCAGGTGCGCCATGTCGATCGCTTCGTCGAACGCGCGGAGCAGGAATGGCCGATCGCGCGCACGCGCTGGACCAGGCTGCACCTCGATCCGTCGGCGGGCACGCTCGAGGTGCAGCCGCCGGCGCGCGTATCCACCGGCACGTTCGAGGCGATGGGCGACGGGATCACTTTCCTGGCCGCGCCGTGCGCGCACGACACCGAAGTCACTGGCCCGCTTGCGCTGCGCCTCTGGGTGTCGTCGACGACGACCGATGCCGATCTGTTCGCCGTGTTCCGCGTGTTTACGCCCGACCTGCGCGAGGTCGTCTTCATGGGCGCGATCGATCCGCATACCCCGGTTGCGCAGGGCTGGCTGCGGGCTTCGCACCGCCGGCTCGATCCGGCGCTGTCCACCGAGTGGCGGCCGTACCACCTGCACGACCGGCCGGAGCCCCTGGTGCCGGGGACGCCGGTCGCGCTCGACATCGAACTGTGGCCGACATCGATCGTGGTGCCGGCCGGCCACCGCCTGGCATTGACCGTGCGTGGCCGCGACTACGAATGGCAGGCCGCGACCGGCGCACGGCTGTCGAACTTCAAGAACGAACTGAAGGGCTGCGGCCCGTTCCTGCACGATGACCCACGCGACCGGCCGCGGCCGGTGTTCGCCGGGCGCACCACCCTCTACGCCGGGCCCGGCCATGAAGCATGGCTGCTGGTGCCGGTGATCGAATGAGCCGGATCAATCCGATGAACCTGATTACCCTGATGAACCTGCACCGAGGAGAAGCACGATGACCCTGGACCTGTACGGCTTCTGGCGCTCGCTCGCCACTTTCCGCGTGCGCATCGCGCTCAACCTGAAAGGCCTGGACTACCGCGAGCATCCGATCGATCTGTTCGCGGGTGAACAGTACGCGGCGTCGTTTCGCGCGATCAACCCGATGGCCGCGGTACCAGCCCTGGTCGAGGACGGCCAGTCGCCACTCACGCAGTCGATGGCGATCCTCGAATACCTGGAAGAGGCGTACCCGCAGCCGCCGCTGCTGCCAGCCTCGCCGCGCGCCCGCGCGCAGGTGCGCGCGCTGGCGATGATCGTCGCGTCCGACGCACATCCGCTGGTGGTACCGCGGGTACGCAGCTACCTGTCGGACGTGCTCGGCCTGGAGGAGCCGGTACGGATGGCGTGGATCGAGCACTGGAGCCGTACCGCGCTCACGGCCATCGAGCAGCAGCTCGCCGGCACGACCGGCCCGTTCTGTACCGGACCGTCGCCGACGATCGCCGATATCTGCCTGGTCAGCCACGTGGTCGGTGCACGGTTGTTCAAGTTCGACATGTCGGCGTTCCAGGCCTGCAACCGGATCGTCGACCATTGCCTGCAGCTGGAGGCGTTCGCACGTGCGCACCCGCTGCGGCAGCCCGGGGCGCCCGTGTCGAACTGACGGCGCATGTCGGCGCCGGGCCGCGCCAGTGCGGCGCGTGGGCGGCCCGGTAAACCTCAACTGCCCGAAGGCACCTTGCCTTCGACGCCGGCGACGAAGAAGTCGACCTTGTCCTTCCACGCGCGGTCGGCTTTCTGGTCCTTCGGCAGGCGCTCCTTGCCGGCGTTGTCGACGATCGGCCCGGTGAACACTTCGAAGCTGTCGTCCTTCAGCCCGGCCTTGACCTTCGCGATCTGCGCCTTCGTCTCTTCCGGGACGACGTCGGCGATCTTCACCAGATCGTTGAGGTCTTCCTTCACGCCCCAGATCGTGCGTCCGGTCTGCCAGGATTCCTTCAGCACGTCGTCGATTGCCTTGATGTAGTAGGGGCCCCAGTTGATGATCGCCGATGCCAGGTGGGCTTTCGGGCCGAACGCGCTCATGTCGCTGTCCCAGCCGAATGCGTACTTGCCGTTCTTCTCGGCCGTCTGCAGCACGGCGGTGGAGTCGGTGTTCTGCAGTAGCACGTCGGCGCCCTGGTTGATCAGCGTCTGCGCCGCCTCGCTCTCGCGCGCCGGGTCGAACCAGGTGTTCACCCAGACCACGCGGGTGCGCACCTTCGGGTTCACGCTGCGTGCACCCAGCGTGTAGGCGTTGATGTTGCGCAGCACCTCCGGGATCGGGAACGAACCGACGAAACCCAGCGTGCCGGTCTTCGTCATGCGTCCCGCGATGATGCCGGCGAGGTAGGCGTCCTGGTAGAGGCTGGCGTCGTAGATGCGCATGTTCGGCGCGCTCTTGTAGCCGGTCGCGTGCTCGAACTTCACGTCGGGGAATTCACCGGCCACCTTCAGCATCGGTTCCATGTATCCGAACGAGGTCGCAAATATGATCTTGTTGCCCTGCTGTGCCAGGTCGCGGATCACCCGCTCGGCATCCGCGCCTTCGGGCACCTTCTCGACGAAGCTGGTGCTGATTGCGCTGCCGAACTTCGCCTCGACTGCCTTGCGGCCGAGGTCGTGCGCGAACGACCAGCCTGCATCGCCGACCGGACCGACGTAGATCCACGCAGCCTTCAGTGGGTCGGCCTGCTTCGGCTCGGCTTTTGGCTCCGCCTTCGGCGCGGCCGGCTCCTGTTTGCCACAGGCCGAGAGCAGCCCTGCAGCGGCGAGTGCGGACAGGCTGCCAGCCAGCCTGACGAGATGGCGTCTGGAACGATCGGTCATGAAACGGGTCTCCTGGGTTACGCGCATGGCGGGGAAGGGTACGGACAGCAATTGATTGAAGCAAAGATCGAACCGGATGTCGATCGTACCGGGTCAGTCGGCATGGAAAGGCCGACCCAGTGACGCCGGCATGTTGGCGCGTATCCAGGCCGGGTTGCGGCTGATCAGCGCCAGCACGACGATCGTCGCGAGGTAGGGCAGCATGGCCAGCAGCTGGCTGGCGATCGCCACGCCCTGCGCCTGCAGGTGGAACTGCAGCAGCGTGACGCCACCGAACAACCAGGCGCCGAGCAGCACCCGGCCTGGGCGCCATGTGGCGAAGGTGGTGAGTGCCAGGGCGATCCAGCCGCGTCCGGCCACCAGCCCTTCGACCCACATCGGTGCGTACACCACCGACAGGCAGGCACCCGCCACGCCGCACAATGCGCCGCCCATGACCACCGCCGCGAAGCGGATGAGGCGCACCGGATAGCCGAGCGCATGCGCCGACTCGGGTGATTCGCCGATCGCGCGCAGCACCAGCCCTGCACGCGTGCGGTAGAGCAGCCACGCGACGACTGCGGTCAGCAAGAGTGATAGCCAGACGACCGGATGCTGGCTGAAAAGCAGCGGGCCGATAACCGGCAGGTCGGCCAGCCAGTGTCCGATCGACCCGCCCAGCGGTGCCGCCGGGTCGCCCAGCTTCCTGCCGACATAGCCGATGCCGACGAAGGCCGAGAAGCCCCCTCCGAACAACGACAGGGCTAGCCCGGCCGCATACTGGTTCGCGTTGAGCCCGATCACCAGCAAACCGAAGACGGCCGCCGCGGCGGCCCCGGCGAGCGCGCCGGCACCGAGCGCGAGTACTTCGCTGCCGGTGCCGAAGGCGGTGGCGAAGCCCGCGACCGCGGCGATCAGCATCATCCCCTCGGCGCCGAGGTTGACCACCCCGGCCTTTTCGTTGACCAGCAGCCCAAGCCCTGCGAGCACCAGGGGCGTGCCCGAGGCGATGGCAGCGGCGAGCAGCAGCACGGTCTCGTTCACGAGGACACCGGCCCGCCGCGCTGCCAGCGCACCCGGGAATGGATCAGGGTGTCGCAGGCGAGCAGCATGAACAGCATCGAACCCTGGAACACGCCGGTGAGCGCGCCTGGCAGGCCAAGGCGCGACTGCGCATATTCGCCACCGATGAGCATCATCGACAGCAGGATGGCGGCCAGCAGGATGCCCACCGGATGCAGCCGCCCGACGAAGGCGACGATGATCGCGGTGAATCCGTAACCGGTGGAGACATGGGGCGTGAGCTGGCGCAGCGGCCCGGCCACCTCCATCGCGCCGGCCAGCCCTGCCATGCCGCCGGAGACGAGCAGCGCGGTCCACAGCGCGCGCCGGGCAGAGAAGCCCGCGTAGCGTGCCGCCGCCGGCGCCTGCCCGGACACGTCGAGCTGGAAGCCGCGCCACGAACGGAACAGCGCGAACCAGAACAGCGGCACGGCGAGCAGCGCGAGCATGAAGCCCCAGTGCAGCCGCGTGCCGGGCATCAGCGGCGGCAGCCAGGTCGACGCTGCGAAGGTCGGGGTCTGCGGGAAGTTGAAGCCCGCGGGATCCTTCCACGGCCCGAACACCAGGTAACCGAGCAGCTGCTGCGCCACGTAGACCAGCATCAGGCTGACCAGGATCTCGTTGGCGTTGCAGCGGTCGCGCAGCAGCGCGGTGATCGCCGCCCAGGCAGCCCCGCCGGCCACGCCGGCGAGCAGTACCAGCGGCAGTTGCAGGGGGCGCCCCGCGAGTGCCGCCAACATGCCATCGCCAGCGGCGAGGCCGCCCAGTGCACCCTGCGGGCCACCGATCCAGAGCGCCATGCCGCCCGCGGCGATCGCACCGAGCAGGAACTGTCCTTCGGCGCCCACGTTCCAGATGTTGCTGCGATAGCACAGCGACAGACCGAGCGCGCACAGCGCCAGCGGCGTGGCCTTGAGCAGCACTTCGCTTGCCGGCCGCCAGCCGGACAGCGGCTCGATGAAGAACACCGACAACCCGCGCCACGGGTCCTTGCCGAGTGCGACGAACAGCGCGGCGGCAAGCAGCGCGGTCAGCAGCAGCGCGATCAGCGGCGAGGCGATCGCCATCGCCGCGCTGGGCCGGCCGCGCGCTTCGAACCTGGGCAGGAAGGTCGCGGACCTCATCGGGCCGCCGACACCGCGGTTGCGGCAGCACCGGCCATCACTGCCTGTGGCCAGAGCCCGGACATCCACTCACCGATCCGTGCGGGAGACGCCTCGGCGATCGGCAGCGAAGGCGACAGGCGGCCGCGTGCGATCACCTGCAGGCGGTCGCACAGCACGAACAATTCGTCGAGGTCTTCGCTCACCACCAGCAGCGCCGCGCCGCGCTCGCGCAATGCGAGCAGTTCGGCACGGATCAGCGCGGCGGCGCCGACGTCGACACCCCAGGTCGGTTGCGCCACGACCAGCACCCGGGGGGCGGCATCGATCTCGCGCCCGACGATGAACTTCTGCAGGTTGCCGCCGGACAGCGAACGCGCGGCGCTGGCCGGGCCCTCGGCCCGGACGCCGAAGCGCTCGATCAGGCGCTGCGCCAGCGCACGCATGGCGTCCGGCTTCAGGCAGCCGCCCCAGCCGACGCCCTCGTCGCGGGTGAGCAGGGTGTTGCGGTCGAGCCCGAGTGCCGGTACCGCACCTCGCCCGAGCCGTTCCTCCGGCACGAAGTGCAGGCCGAGCCTGCGCCGCTCGCGCGGCCCGAGCCCGCCGACCGGATGGTCGAACAGCCGGATCGCGGCGCGATCGCTGCTGCGATCGACCGTACGTTCGCCCGACAGCGCCGCGAGCAGCGCCTGCTGGCCGTTGCCCGAGACGCCAGCGATGCCGAGGATTTCGCCGGTCCTCACCTGCAGCGATACCTGTTCCAGGGGCGTGCCATGCACCGTCTCGCCCGGCATCGACAGCGCATGCACCGACAGTGCGACCTGGCCCGGGGCCACGTTCCTGCGGGTGAGGGGTGGCGGCTCGGTCCCGATCATCAGCCGCGACAGGCTGGCCGGGGTCTCCCGCGCGGGCACCACCTCGCCGGTCACCCGCCCGGCGCGCAGCACCGTGCAGCGGTCGCACAGCGCACGGATCTCATCGAGCTTGTGGCTCACATAAAGGATCGAGCAGCCTTCGGCCGCCAGGCGGCGCAGGGTCGCGAACAGGCCGTCGATCGCCTGCGGGGCCAGCACCGAGGTCGGCTCGTCGAGGATCAGCAGCCTGGGCGCGCCGAGCAGTGCGCGGATGATCTCCACGCGCTGGCGCTCGCCCACCGACAGGGCATGCACCGGGCTGCCCGGATCCACCGCGAGGTCGTAGCTGGTGCCCATCGCCTCGATGCGGCGTGCGACCGAGGCCAGCGTTTCCCCGCGCGGCAGGCCGAGCCAGACGTTCTCGGCGACGGTCAGCGTCTCGAACAGGCTGAAGTGCTGGTAGACCATGCTGATGCCCAGCGCCTGTGCCACCGCGGGGCTGGCGAGTTGCACCGGTTCGCCGTTCCAGCGTACGGTGCCCGAGTCGGGTCGCACCGAGCCGTGGATGATCTTCATCAGCGTGCTCTTGCCTGCGCCGTTCTCGCCGAGCACTGCATGGATCTCGCCTGCGGCGACATGCAGGTCGATGCCGTCGTTCGCCTTCACCCCGGGGTAATGGCGGGTGATGCCCTCGAGCTGCAGTCGGGGCGTCGGGCTTCCGGGGCGCACGGCGGTAGGCTCGGACAAGGGCAGGGGTCGCCGGTCAGGCAAGGCTCGGTAGGTCTCGATTCAGCGTAGACGCGTTTGCCGTGTCGTGCAACGTCCCCGGCCGGTCAGCGGCCGGTCTATCGGGAGGCTCTGGCCGAGCGGCTTGATCGGCCGTCAGTTCAGCCGGCGCGCCCCTTCGACCGTGCCGTACCAGTCGAACGGCTTGCCCGACACGTTGGTCATCACCGCCTTCACGCTGAAGTGGGCGTCGAACGATTCGGTGCCGAATTCCGAACCGATGCCGGAATCCTTCACCCCGCCCCAGGGCGAGGCGGGATCGAGCCGGTGGTGATCGTTGATCCAGAAGATGCCGCAGTCGACGCGGCGTGCGATCCGGTGCGCCCGGGCGACATCGGCGGTGCGCACGCCGGCGGCGAGGCCGTACGGCGAGTCGTTGGCGATGCGCACCGCTTCGTCCTCGGTGTCGAACGGGATCACCACGGTCACGGGGCCGAACACTTCCTCGCGCGCGATGGTCATCGACGGCGTGACGCCGGCGAACACGGTCGGCTCGAGGAAATATCCGCCGGCCAGCGCGCCTTCGAGGTGGGCTGGCCGGCTACCGCCGGTCACTGCATGCGCGCCCTCGTGCCGGGCGATGTCGACCAGGCGCAGCACGCGTTCGCGCTGGCGCGCCGAGATCACCGGACCCATCTGCGTGTCCGGCAGCGCCGGGTCGCCGACCCGGATCGCCGCGGCCTTGCGCGCGAGCCGCTCG
>CAMDXD010000070.1 GCA_945877995.1 Bordetella parapertussis | reverse complement strand
GGCTCACCGTCGAGGAACCAGCCGATCAGGTCGACGTAGTATGTCAGCGCATCGACCACCGGCGTGGCATGGGGGTTGCGCCCCATCATCGCCAGCGCCTGCGCGCGCGAGTTGAACACGCGTGCCGAGGCGCCCAGGATCTTCCCGATGCGCCCCTGCAGGATCTGCTCGCGTGCGATCAGGTAGCGATCCTTGTAGCGGCGGCTGTAGCCGACCCGCAGGTCGGTGCCCGCTGTCTGCGCCGCGGCGATCACCCGGTCGGCATCGGCGAGCGTGAGCGCGACCGGCTTCTCGACCAGCACCGACTTGCCCGCGGCGATCGCGCGCAGCACTGGCGCCAGATGCTCGCCTTCCGGCGTAGACACGATCACCGCATCCACCTCGGGATGGTCGATGATCGCGTCGTTGTCGGTACCGTGCAGCGCGGCACCGCAGAGCTCCGCCGTGCGCGCTGCGTTTTTCGGATTGCTGTCCGACACGGCGATGAAGCGCACGCCTGCGTGCTTCGCCGCGAGCCGTGCACGCAGCGTGCCGATCCGGCCCGCACCGATGATGCCCAGGCCGATCGGCTTCATCATTCCACCTTGATCCCGGCGTCCTTGATGACCTTCGTCCACTGCGCGATCTGTTGCTTTACATAGGCCGCGAAGGCCTGCGGCGTGTCGCCCACCGGCTCGAGCCCCTGCGCCTGCAACCGCTCGCGCAGGTCCGGCGCGGCGAGCACCTTCAGGATGTCCGCATGCAGCCGCGCGACCAGCGCCGGCGATGCGCCGGCCGGCAGGAACACGCCGTTCATGTTGTCGGTGACGAAGTTCGTGAAACCCTGCTCAACCATGGTCGGTACATCGGGAAGGCTCGCCGAGCGCTTCGCGCTGGTGATGGCCAGCGCGCGCAGCTTGCCGGCCTGCACATGCGGCACGGCCGGCGGCTGGGCCATGCACCCGACGGGATTCTGGTTTCCCACCACCGACGTGGTCGCCGGGCCGGCGCCGCCGTAGGGCACATGCTGGATGTCCACGCCCGCGATCGCCTTGAGCATCTCGCAGGACAACTGCGGCGTGGTGCCCAGGCCGGGTGACGCATAGCTGAACTTGCCCGGCTGGGACTTGACCAGCGCGACCAGTTCCTTCATCGACTTCGCCGGCACCGACGGATGTACGACGATCAGGTTCGGCGAAGTCGCGGCATTGGTCACCGGCACGAAACTCTTGAACGGATCCCAGCGCAGCTTCTCGTACAGGGCCGGGTTCACCACGTAGCTCGAGCTCGTGATCAGGACGGTGTATCCGTCGGGTGCGGCGCGGGCCGCAATCTCCACGCCCAGGTTGCCGCCGGCGCCCGCGCGGTTGTCGATCAGCACGGTCTGTCCCCAGAGATCGCCCAGGCGCTGCCCGAGCAACCGCGCGACGATGTCGGTCGGACCGCCGGGTGCGAACGGAACGATCATGCGTACCGGCCGGGACGGGAACACGTCGCCGTCCTTCGGCTGCGCGAATGCCGCGGTGGCCTGGACCAGGCAGGCTGCGCCCAGCAGTGCGCCGGTCGCGATGATGGCTCGTCGTGCGGGTCGATTTGTCTTCATTTCGTTCTCCTCGTTGGACGCACCAGGACGCAGGGCCCAGGGTCAGTCTGACTTGATGTTCGCCTCGCGGATGACCTTGCCGTACATCTCGACTTCCTCGCGGACCTGCCGCGCGAACTGGGCCGGGGTATTGGCCACCGGTTCGAATCCGAGCGGGCCGAGCCGGTCCTGGACATCGGGCAGCATCACGATGCGGGCGATCTCGGCCTGCAGCCGATTGACGATAGCCGCAGGCGTGCCTGCCGGCACGAACACACCGGTCATCAGGTCGTTGACGAAACCCGGGAAGCCGCTCTCGACCATCGTCGGCACGTCGGGATTCTGCTTCCAGCGCTGGGCACTGGTCACCGCGATCGGGCGCAGCGCACCCGACTTCAGCTGCGGCTGGGCGGGCGGCAGGCCGAGGCAGCCGATCGGCGTCTGGTTGCCTACGATCGAGGTCACCGCGGGCGCCGCCCCGTTGAACGGCACATGCTGGATATCCATCTTCGTCGCCACGCGAAGCATCTCGCAACTGAGGTGGCCGGTGGTACCCGTCCCGGGGGATGCATAGCTGTACTTGCCGGGATTGGCCCGTACCAGCGCGATCAGTTCGGCCAGGTTCTTCGCGGGTACCGAGGGATGCACGACCAGGATGTTCGGCGTGGTGTTCGCGCGGGTCACGGCGATCAGATCCTTGAACACGTCGTAGCCGGGCTTGCTGAACAGCGTCTGGTTGACCACGACCGAACTGCTGGTGAACAGCACCGTATGTCCGTCGGGCGGGGCCTTGGCGGCCAGTGCCATGCCGATGTTGCCGCCCGCCCCGACACGGTTGTCGATGACGACCGGCTGGCCCCAGGCATCGCTCAACTTCGGCCCGATCACCCGCGCCGCGACATCGGTCGGGCCGCCCGGCGCGAAGGGCACGATGATGCGCATCGGGCGCGTCGGAAACGCCACCGTGCCCGCGGCGAAAGCGCCAGACAGCGGCAGAATGGCGCACGCGAGCGCGAGCGCCATGCCCATGCCCATGCCCTGCCGCCGCCCGCATGTGCTTTCAGCCGCCGGGGCCCGCCATCCACGTCCAGGTATCGTCATCGCCTCAGTCCATCTGCAGTTTTGCGGCCTTGATCACCTCGGCCCAGCGTTTGTATTCTTCGCGGATGAACCGCGCCGTCTCGGCTGTCGTGCTCTTCATCGGCTCGGCGCCGATGCTCGACAGCCGCTCGCGCACCTCCGGCTCGAACATCAGCCGCGACAGTTCCGAATTCATGCGATCAACGATCTGGCGCGGCGTCTTCGCCGGCAGGAACACACCGTACCAGGTCAGCACCTCGAGCCCGGGAAAGCCCGCCTCGGCGATGGTCGGGATGTCGGGCGCATTGGGCACCCGCGCCGGTGTCAGCGTAGCTAGCGCGCGCAGCTTGCCAGCCTTGATCTGCGTCAGCGCAGCGCCGGTGCCAATGGCGATCAGCTGCACGTTGCCGGCGACGGTGTCCATCATCGCAGTGGCCGCGCCCTTGTAGGGTACGTGGACCATGCTGGTGCTGGTGCGCACCGCGAGCAGCTCGGTAGCGAGGTGGTTCGAGGTGCCCACGCCGCCAGAGCCGAAGCTCACCTTGCCCGGGTTGGCCCTCGCGTACGCCACCAGTTCCTTCACGTTCTGCACTGAAAGCGACGGATGGATCGCCAGCAGGTTCGGTATCCAGGCCACCAGCGAGACCGGCTCGAAATCCTTGAACGGGTCGAAGCCCAGCTTGCGGTACATGCTCGGGCTGATCACGAACCCGGGCGCCACCAGGACGGCCGTGTAGCCGTCCGGTGCTGCCCGCGCGACCATCTCGGCACCGAGGTTGCCACCGGCCCCCGGTCGGTTGTCGGTCAGCACCGGCTGGCCCAGCGCCTCGCCGAGGCGGATCGCCATGGTGCGGCCGAGGATGTCCGTGCCGCCCCCGGGCGGGAACGGCAGGACCAGCCGCACCGGCTTGGCCGGCCAGGCCGGCTGGGCATGGACGGCGCCGACACAAAGCAGCGCGAGCGAGCCGATAGCGGCGGTCGTGTAACCGGGTCCGAGGTTGCGCATCTGATCCTCCTCCGTGCAGGCTCGACGACCGACGCCCGGGAGGCAGTCGGTGGCGGCTCGGCCCGCAGCGTTTGTTGTCGCGGTCTATTGTGCCGCAGCCCGCGCTCAGCCGGGGAAGCGGCGCTCCAGTTCCGCCACCTGGGCATCATCGAGCAGCCGCGTGCGACGGCCGTCGAGCAGCAACATCAGGCGTGCGGTCTGTTCGAGTTCCTCGATGGCATTGACCGCGGCCGACAGCGAACTGCCCGCCACCACCGGGCCATGATTGGCCAGCAGGATAGCGTGATGCTTCGATGCAACCTTGCGCACGGCCTCGGCCAGCGCTGGATCACCCGGCGGCCAGTACGGGACCAGCGCCAGCCGACCCACCTGCATCACCGCATAGGCGGTGATCGGCGGGAACACATTGCGTGCATCCAGCCCGTCCAGGCAGGACACCGCCACCGAATGCACCGAATGCAGGTGAACTACCGCACCGCAGCCAGCGCGCTCGCCATACATTGCGAGATGGAGGAAGGTCTCCTTCGAGGGCGCATCGCCGTCGACCAGCCGTGCGTGCGCATCCAGGCGCGACAGCCTCGCGGGATCGAGCCTTCCGAGGCAGGAATTCGTCGGCGACATCAACCAACCGTCTGGCAGCCGCACGCTCAGGTTTCCGGCCGACCCGTGCGCGAGTCCGCGGTCGTACAGCGACCGGCCCAACATCACCAGTTCCTCGCGCAGGCGGTCTTCGTTCGGCATCGCGTGTCGTCTCCGTTCAGTGCCCGTTCAGTGCCCGGTCCGCGCTCAGTCAGCGCTCAAGCCGCGAGGTCGACCGCCGCGCGGAAGAAGTCCGTCCCCCCGAAGTTACCGGACTTGAGCGCGAACCACATCGGCGTGGCGCCTTCGCTCGCCGTCCAGGGTACGCCGGGTGCGATCACCGGGCCGATGCGCAGCGCCAGTATGCCCAGCGCCCCCACCACCGCACCCGAGGTCTCGCCGCCAGCCACGACCATGCGGCGCACGCCTGCCGCGACCAGTCCTTCTGCGATTCCTGCAAGCACCTGCTCCACCCGCGAACCGGCGTCGGCACCCAGCAACCGCTGCGCCTCGGCGACCTGTTCCGGGGTGGTGGTCGAATAGACCAGTACCGGCCCACCAGCAAGCTTCGGCCGTGCCCAGTCCAGGACCTGTGCGACGGCGCGGCCGGGATCGTCGAGCGTCGCAGGGTCGACGAACCATGACGGGGCCCATGCACTCATCGCAGCCACCTGTGCACGCGTCATCGTCGAACAGCTGCCGGCGATCACGGCCGCGTGTCCTGCGACTGCAGGCAACGCCGAGCTTTCGGCCGACGGCGACCAGCCATCCGCCCGGAAATTCGCAGGCAGCCCCATAGCCATTCCGGACCCTCCGGTGACCAGCGCGAGTCCGGCACAGGCTTCGCCCAGCGTACGCAGGTGGCGTTCGCTCAGCGCATCGGCGATCGCCACCCGTACGCCGCGCAATTGCAGCGCCTGCATCGCCGCGACCACCGCGGGCGCGCCCTGCTCCACGGCTTCGACGCCGAGCAGCCCGGCTTCGCTGCGCATCTGCCGCGACAATACGCGGACCAGCGATGGATCGGTCATCGGGGTCAGCGGATGGTCGCGCATGCCCGACTCCGACAACAGCCCGTCCCCCACGAACAGGTAGCCGCGATACACGCTGCGCGCGTTCGCAGGAAAGGCCGGGCAGGCCAGCGTGAACGGCGCATCGAGTGCATCGAGCAGGGCTTCGGCGACCGGGCCGATGTTGCCCGCGTCGGTCGAATCGAAGGTCGAGCAGTACTTGAAGAAGAACTGCCGGCAGCCGGCGGCCTGCAGCCAGCGCAACGACGCGACCGACTGGGCGACCGCTTCGGGAGCCGGGATCGAGCGCGACTTCAGGGCCACAACGACGGCGTCGGCGTCCGGAACCGGCTGCCCGGCCACGGGCAGGTTGGGCAGCACCACGGTGCGCATGCCCTGCGCGACCAGCGTGCTGGCGAGATCGGTCGCACCGGTGAAGTCGTCGGCGATGCAGCCGAGCAGGGGCCCGCCCTGCGCGCCCCCCGGCGCCGGGGATTGTCGCGAGGCGCTCAAGCCAGCGCCGCGACGACCCGCTCGGCAAACAGTCGGGTATTGCCTCTGCCGCCGAGGTCGCCGGTGCGCGCGGCATCGTCGGCCAGCGCGGCATCGACCGCTGCCGTGATCGCGTTCGCGGCTTCCACCAGCGCCGGCTTCGAATGCCTCACGCCGAGCCACTCGAACAGCATCGCGGTGGACAGGATCATGCCGGTGGGATTGGCGATACCCTTGCCGGCGATGTCGGGCGCAGAGCCGTGCCCGGCATTGGCGACCGCATGGTCGTCGCCGGCGTTGAGCGCGGCCGCAAGCCCGAGCCCGCCGGAGATCGCGACGGCGGCGTTCGACAGGATGTCGCCGAACATGTTGGTGAGCAGCACTACGTCATGGCGCTCCGGACGGCTGTACAGTTCAGCGGCCATCGCATCGACATCGAACTCGTGGAACTCGACGCCGGGATTGGCCTTCGCGGCGGCGTAGGCCTCCTCCATGAACAGCCCGTCGGACATCTGCAACACATGCTGCTTGCCCACCGCCGTGACCTTCTTCCGCCGGCGCAGCGCCCACTCGAACGCGACCCGCGAGATGCGGCGCGAAGCATTGCGGGTGATCTTGCGTACCGAGATCGCAAGGTCTGGCGTCGGCATGAATTCGCCAATGCCCATGAACATGTTGCGGTCGGAGTAGAAGCCCTCGGTGTTCTCGCGCACGATCAGCATGTCCATGCCGCGCCGCGCATCGGGCACCGCAGCGCGCGAGCGCGCAGGGCGCAGGTTCGCGTACAGGTCGAGCCGCTTGCGGATGGTGCCCGGCACGTTGATGCCGCCCTGGTCGCGCGGCGGATACAGCGTCATGCCGCACGGGCCGAGGATCACGCCGTCGGCGGCGACTGCCTTCGAGACCGCCGCGTCGGTCAGCGTCGAGCCCACCTTGCGGAAGCTGGGCATGCCGACATCGACCGTCTCGAACGACAGGCCGAGCGAGAACTTCCGCTCGGCCACGTGCACCACCTGCATCGCCGCTTCGACGATCTCCGGGCCGATGTCGTCCCCGGGCATCACCACTAGGTTCATGTCTTCTCCATTGCCCGGCTCGCCGGCAGTTCTCATTCGGCCTTGATCTTCGCCTGCTCGACCACGGCCGACCAGCGACGATACTCGGCTTCGATGCGCTTCATGAATCGCTCCGGCGATCCACCGGAGGTCACCATGCCCTGATCCGCGAGTTGCCGCTGCAGCTCGGCATCCTTCAGCGCGCGATTGACCGCCTCGTTGAGGCTGTCGACCACCGGCCGCGGCGTATCGCGCGGCGCGAGCAGTCCGAACCAGAGGTCGACTTCGAAGCCCGGGAGCGTGTCTGAAATGCGCGGGGTGTTGGGCAGTGCAGCTGAAGGTTCGGCGGTGCTCACCGCAAGCGCGCGCATCTTGCCCGACTGGATGAGCGGAAGCACCGGCGGCAGGCTCCCCAGGATGAACTGGCAGGCGCCCGACATCAGGTCGCTGATCGCCGAGCCAGTGCTCTTGTACGGCACATGGGTAAAGCGCACCTTCGCCTGGGCGGCCATCATCTCGGTGGCGAGATGGGTGATGCCGCCGATGCCGCTGGACGCGTAGCACAGCTCGCCCGGCCGGTTGCGGGCAAGCCGGAAGAATTCGGGCATGGTCTTCACCGGCAGCGTCGGGTGCACGGCCAGCACGAACGGTACGTAGCCGATCTCGGCCACGCCGCGGATCGTGCGGATCGGATCGAAGGCTGGCTTCTGCAATGCGGCGGAGGTCGAGAAGCTGCCCGACATGATGATGATCGAGTAGCCGTCCGCGGGCGCCTTGGCCAGGAGTTCCATGCCGATCAGCCCGCCAGCCCCGCCGCGGTTCTCGATCACGAACGATTGCCGGAACTGCTCCTGCAGCTTGAACGAGACCTGGCGCGCGATGATGTCGCTGCCGCCGCCCGGCGCGAACGGCACGATCACCCGCACCGGCTTCACGGGGTAGGACTGTGCCAGGGCTGGCAGCGCCAGGCTCATCGTTGCGGCGAGCGCTGTCACGGCCGCCCTCGCGCGGGAGGTGAGCACATCCATGGAAACGCTCCTTCCATTGAAGTTCATCATTCGACCTGCATGTTCGCCGCCTTCACCACTTTCGCGAACTTCGCGACGTCGGTGGTGATCAGCGTGCCGAATGCCTCCGGCGTGCCACCCAGGGTCACCGCCCCGAGGCTCAACAGCCGTTCGCGCACCTCCGCGATCTGCAGCACCTTGTTGATCTCGGCATTCAGGCGCGTCACGATCTCGCGCGGCGTACCGATGGGCAGCATCGCGCCATACCAGGTGGATGCAGCATAGCCGGTCACGCCCGCCTCGGCGATGGTCGGCACCTCGGGCAGCACGCCAGCGCGCCTGTCCTCCGTCGTCGCAAGCACGCGCATGCGGCCCGACTGGATGTGCGGCAGCGCGACCGGCATCGTGTTGAAGCCGACGCTGACCTCGCCGCCGACGATCGCCGCAGCCGAGGGCGCGCCGCCCTTGAACGGCACGTGGAGCAGCTTGACACCGGCCATCAGCGCGAACATCTCGCCGGCCAGGTGTTCCGGGCTACCCGAGCCTGACGAAGCATAGGTGACCTCGCCCGGCCGCTTGCGTGCAAGGGCGATCAGCTCCTTCACCGACCTCACCGGCAGGGACGGATTGACCACCAGCGCCTGCGGCACCGAGCCGATGCCGGCAAGCGGGATGAAGTCGCGTTCCAGGTCGTACTTGAGCCCTCGATACAACGACTTGCTGACTGCATGCGACACCGAGATGAACAGCACGGTGTAGCCGTCGGGCGCCGCCTTGGCCGCGATCTCGGCGGCCAGGTTGGCGTTCGCACCGGGACGGTTCTCGACCACCACCTGCTGGCCCAACGCTTCGGCCAGCCGGACCGCGACCGCGCGCGCCATGATGTCGGTGCCGCCTCCGGGCGCGAAGCCGACAAGAAAGCGTACAGCCTTGGACGGCCACGCGGGTGCCTGGGCCGCGGCCGGACCGGCCATGGATGCGATGACAGCAAGGCCGGCGATCCCGGCCCGGCCGGCTGCACGCCTCGTCTGCGGTTCCGGCAGCGTTCGCGCAGGCCCGTGCAACCGGCGCTGCGAATGTTCGTGAGTTCCCATGCTCGCCTCCTCCCCGGTGGTATCGCTGCAGCGCGCTACTTTTCGAGCGTCACGTTCGCCTCGACGATGATCCGGCCGAACTTGGCCGATTCGGCGCGGATGAATTCGCGGAACTGTTCCGGTGTCGTGGGTGACGGTTCGAAGCCGGACTCGCGCAGCTTCACCGCGATCTCGGGCACCTTCAGCGCCTGAACCGCCGCGGCATTGACCTGCCGGATGATCGCCGGCGGTGTCCCGGCGGGGGCCATCATCCCGAAGAAGTTCACCACCTCGAAGCCGGCCAGTGACGGCGTGTCCGATATCGGCGGCACCTTGGGCAGCGCCGACACCCGGCTTGAAGACGTCACCCCGAGTGCGCGCAGCCGGCCGCTGTCGATGAACGGCAGTGCCGCCCCGATGCTGACGAAGGTCATCGTGATGTGCTTGCCGACCACATCGGCGATCTGCGGTGCCGCCCCCTTGTAGGGCACATGGTTGATGCGCACCCCGGCCATCCGGTTGAACAGCTCGCCGGTCAGCTGCTGCGGGTTGCCGATGCCGCTCGACGAGAAGGTGAGCTTGCCTGCGTTGGCCTTCGCGTGGGTGATGAGCTCGGCCACGGTATTCGCGGGCACGTCGGGATGCACCGCCAGCACGTTGGGCACGCGTACCATCAGCGTCACCGGTGCGAGGTCGGTCTCCCAGTCATAGGCCATCGGCTTGTACAGGTGCGGGTTCACCGCCACCTCGCCGGAATTGGCCAGCAGCGTGTAGCCATCGGGCTTCGCCTTGGCCACTGCGCCGGTGCCGATCATGCCGCTGGCGCCCGCACGGTTCTCGACGACGATCTGCACGCCCAGCGCCTGGCGCATCTGCTCGGCGAGCAGGCGCGCGGTGAGGTCGGTGCCGCCCCCCGCGGGAAAGGCGACGATCATCCGGATCGGCTGGCTCGGATACGCAGGCGCCTGCGCCCGCGCAGCCAGCGGTACCAGTGCCAGCGACAGTGACAGTGACAACGAAAGCGCCAGCACCTGCGCATTGCGCCGCGGCAGGCGTTGCGGCGGGCGTGCCTTCACTGACGGCATGACGTTCATGGCTTGTACCTTCCCCTGGGTGGATCCACATACTCGAGCGCGCAGAACGCGCCACCGTGAAACCGGGCCGCTGGATCGCCGGCCGGCGGCCCGATTGTTTCGAGCGCCGCCGCCCAGGCTTCCGCGTCCTGCGTGGGCAGGTAACCGAGGCGTGCGGCATCCGGGCTCGCCCACTTCGCGCGGGTGTTCGCCGACACGCCGTAGACGATCGCGAATCCGTAGTCGGGTGCCTCGATCGCGCAGCGCACGAGTTCGGCCATGTCGCGGTGGCCGATCCAGGTCGAAAGCTGGCGCGTATCCTCCGGCCGCTCGCGGAAGGAGCCGATGCGCAGGCAGGCGACCGTCATCGCGTACTTGTCGACATACATCCGACCGAGCGCCTCGCCGAACACCTTCGATACGCCGTAGCGGGAATCCGGTCGCACCGGCTCATCGATGCCCAGCGCCTGCGTCGCACCGTGGTAGCCGATCGCGTGGTTGGAACTGGCGAACACGATCCGGCCCACGCCGGCGGCGCGCGCGGCTTCGAACAGCGCTATCGTCGCCACGATGTTGTTCGGCAGTATCTGTTCCCAGGTGTTCTCTTTCGGGATGCCGGCAAGGTGGACGATGCAATCGATGTCCTGCACGGCCGCCTCAGCCACCGCCGGATCGAGCAGGTCGCCGATGAGCAACGCGTCCGAAGCATGCAGCGCAGCCACCGGCACCCGGTCGGCCAGCCGCAGCAGCGGGTAGCGCCCGGCGAGCGCCTTGTGCAGGCAACGGCCGATGCCTCCCGCCGCGCCGGTCAGCAGCACGCGCGGGCGCGCAGCGGAAGGAGTCTCGCCCATTGCGGCCTCAGGATTCCGGCTGCACGCCGGCGGCGCGGATCACCTGCCCCCAGCGTTCGACCTGGCCCTTCAGGTAGGCCGAGGCCTGCTCGGGCGAGGAACCGACCGGCTCTCCACCATCGGCCGCCACCCGCTTGCGCACGTCCGACTGCTCGGTAAAGCGCACTGTCTCTTCGTGCAGCCGGGTGACCACCGCGCGCGGCGTCTTCGACGGGCCGAGCAGCATCAGCCAGGACGTCGCCTCGAAGCCGGGCACGCCGCTCTCGGCCACGGTCGGCACGTTGGGCAGCGTGCCCGAGCGTTTCGCCGAGGTGACGGCGAGCGCCCGCAGCTTGCCCGACTGGATCATCGGCTGCGATGACAGGATGGTGGTCGCGATCATCTCGATCTGCCCGCCCAGCACGTCGGCCAGCGCCGGAGCCGCACCCTTGTACGGCACGTGGATCATCTCGATCTTCGCGAGGTTGGACAGCATCGCACCGGCCAGGTGCGGACCGGTGCCGATGCCGGACGACCCGAAGCGGATGCTGTTCGGCTTCGAACGCGATGCAGCCACCACGTCCTTGATCGACTCGAACGACGACGCGGCAGAGGCGACGAACACGCGCGGGTTGATCGTGACCAGGCTGATCGCGGCGAGGTCGCGCAGCGTGTCGAACGGCAGCTTGCGGCTGAGCGATGCATTGATCGCCAGCGATTCGTTGGCGAGCACGAGGGTGTAACCATCGGGCGGCGCCTTGGCCGCGAGGTCATGGCCGATGTTGCCGCCAGCCCCTGGCCGGTTGTCGACGACGAACGACTGGTTGAAGCCTTCGCCCAGCTTGTGCGCGACCAGCCGGCCAGTGATGTCGGACGCTGCGCCGGGTGCGAACGGCACGATCAGCCGCACGGGACGCACCGGATAGGTCTGCGCCGAGGCCGGCGCGGCGCACGCAGCGGTGAACGCCAGCGCTGCTGCTGTGATGCCGGAAAGGGCGAGCAGCGTCGATGCCGCGCCGCGGCGCTTCTGTTCGATGACCATCGTGATCCTCCAGTTCGGCCGGCGTCTGTGCGCCAGGCCCGGACGCCGGTCGATCGAGGACCGCGACCGCCCGTTGGGTAAGGGCCATGCCGTCAGGCACCGCCCGGCTTTCAGTTTACTCGTCGAAGAAGGCGGCGAGTTTCTCGTAGGTCTCGTCCGGCGCCTCTTCCATCGGATAGTGGGCGCACTGCAGCTTGTGGAAGCCGCGGATGTCGGTCGCATAGTGCGGCCAGGCATCGACCGCGCTGAACTCGCGCTGGGTGTGGCTCTTCTCGGCCCACATCACGAGCATCGGGCAGGTCACGCGCCTGCCCGCCTCCCAGTCGGCGGTGTCGAGCGGGAAGTCGACCGAAAGGGTGGCCCGGTAGTCTTCAGACATGCCGTGGATATGCTCGGGCGTGCAGCAGCGCACATACTCGGCCATCGTCTCGTCGCTGAACTTGCCCTCGCCCTGCTTCGCGAACTTGCGGCGGATGTAGTACTCCTCCTTGCCTTCGAGCAGCTTCTCCGGGAAGTCGAACGGCTGGGCAAAGAAGAACCAGTGGTACGAATGGGCGGCGTAGGTCCACTTCATGTTGTTGAGTTGCCAGTGCGTCGGGATGATCTCGATGCTGGCGAACTTCTTCACCTTTTCGGGATGATCGAGCGCCATCCGATGCGCCGTGCGCGCGCCGCGGTCGTGTCCCGCAACCATGAACTCGTCGAAGCCCAGCACCTTCATCACGTCGACCATGTCCTGGCCCATCCGCCGGAACGAGTAGTTCGTGTGGTCGGGCAGGCCGCGCGGCTTGTCGCTGTCGCCATAGCCGCGCAGGTCTGCGCAGACGACGGTGTAGCGGTCGGCCAGGCGCGGCGCGATCTGGTACCAGGTGACATGGGTCAGCGGGTTGCCGTGCAGCAGCAGTACGGCAGGGCCCTTGCCGCCGACACGCAGCTTGATCCGGCAGTCTGGGTCGCCGGTGGGCACCATCATTTCGCGAAAGCCTTCGAACAGGGCCATGCCTTCTCCGTTCTCGATGTCCGACGGTACGCGCCGCCGTTCGTTGTCCTGTGTATCGTCCGAGTTTGCATTTCAGGCATTGCAAATGCAAACTCGTCACAACAGGAAACGTCTGCACCAGACACAACGGGCCGAAGATGACCGACAGCAATCGTGGCGGCC
>CAMDXD010000069.1 GCA_945877995.1 Bordetella parapertussis | reverse complement strand
CTGCGCGGCCTTTTCCATCGCCTTCACGCCGGGCTGCTTTTCTTCGGGCAGCAGGGCCTTGCTGGCCTTGTCGAGCTTCGCGTCGCAGTCGGGCCAGAGGATCACCCTGCGGCCAGCCAGAGGCCCGAAGTCGGCCATGTACACGGCGTTGCCGCCACCCGACCATGTCGTAACCCAGTGCGTCGCGCCGAGCACCGAGGCGGCCGCGTCGACGCACTTCTCGCCCTCGACCACCAGCACCGGGCGATCGTCGGCCTGCAGCTCGAGGTGGTACAGCGGCCGCGGCTGGTCCCACTGCCGCCACTTCCAGGCCTTGCCCTTCGTCGGGTGCTGCGACCACACGCAGGGCAGGATCTCCTTGCCGCCGTCGGAGGTCACGAAGCGGTGCACATATCCGGTAACGCCGCCGGTGGCCGTGCGGTAGCACCAGGTGGCCACCGGTCGCCCGCGAACCACATGCGCCACCGGTGCAGGCGGGCCATCCTCAGGCCATTCGCCGGCATCCGTCCATGGCTCTTTCTCTGGAACAGCCGCAGGGGTTGCCGCAGGCGTGGCCTGAGCGTGTTTCGTTAAACCGGAACTGAAGGCCTTTTCGTTTCGTTTTTCGCCGCCGCTGCGATCGTCCTCATCGGCGATCAAGCCAAACTGCTTACCCAGCTCGAGCGCGGCCGGGCCGTTGGCGTCACCGGTCACCGCGGCGTAAAGCGAGATCAGGTCGCGGCCCTTCTCGCCGGTCGCAAAGTCGGCCCAGGCGCCCGTGCGCAGGTTGACGCTGCAGCTGCTGCCCGCATCGCCCGCCAGCGAGCCGCACTGCCACTCGTGACCGACGCGCTTACCCTCGGGCAGCCACCGCTCGACGAGCGTGTCGGCCTGCTGGAGAGCGGCGGCAGCTATCCGGCCGAAGTCGATCGGCGGCTTGTTCGTAGGTGCCATGTAGGGTCAGGCTCGGCGGCGGTGAGCAGCAAGGGGGACAGGCGCGGGGCGCGTATCCCAGACACAGTCGGAGAGGCGAATGCCGGCAGGCTGATCCGGCTTGCCCATCGTCCATTCGGGCGTGCGGATGCCAAGCACCCGCACCTGGTCGCCGAACACGTCGCGGACGGTGTCGACGAATGCGGCCACGTCGGGCAGCTCGGCGCGAAGTTCGTCGCGCGTCTTCCGCACGAGCTGGGTCACTTCGTGGCGCGCCGGCGCTGGCGGTACCGTGATGCTGCCGCCCTCCACTGCTCACGGCGCAGAGGATTTTCCGCACGCTGCCTGTCGTACTCGCGGAAATACTCGCTGCGATCGCCGCCCGGGTTCCGGATCGGCTCGCTGAAAGACACCACCCGCACAGCCAGATCACGCAGCAGCATCGCCACCTCCCTCGGTCCTCGATTCGTTGTGCGCTATCTTCAGCCCGCGCACTTCGCGCGGCGACAGCCACCGGCACAGATGCCGTTTCAGCGTCACATCGACAGCGGCGCGGCCTGCGGCATTCGACTCATGCACGTACTGCAGCGCGAGCCCGTCGTCGCCGGACGCGCAGACCACGCGCGCAAGCCGACCGGTAGGCGTCATGCAGTAGTCGGATTCCTTCCAGCCGCCGGTGGGCTGGCGCGCCCACTCAAGGCGGCGCTGCCATTCGGTCGCCGGCCGCGGCCGCTTGTGCAACGTGCCAGCCGGCGGCGCGCCGGGGATCATGAACCCACCCCCACCTGCTTGAGCAGCGCGATCAGGCCCGGCAGCTGCTTGGCAAGCTCGGCCTGCGCGCGGCGCTGTCGCGCCTCATCGTCGATCGCGAACTTCTCGATCAGCCAGTAGATCGGGGACAGGTCACCAGTGGCGTCGATCAGCCGCACCAGGTCGTCGACGGACAGCCGGCGCGGGTCGCCCTCGGCCGGCGCGAGCTTCCTGCCGAGGTCCGAGCTGCTCATGTCCATGTCGGCCGCCAGGGCCTTCATCGGGCGCTCGCAACGCACCGCCGATTCGTGGCAGCAGGCCAGCAGGGTAGGATGCCGTTCAGTCAGGCCCGGTGCGAACTCCAGAGGCATCTGCACGTACCGGGATGATTGATCCCGCTTAATCCCGGTACCAGCACGCGATGATGCGGACATGTTTTCCCCTTACCTCGGAGGTTCAGATGACGCAGTGGATACTGATCGTGGTGATGAGCAGCTTCTCGCTGACCGCCGGCATGCACACGACGCGCATACCGGCCGGGCTGACTGCAACGTTCGCCGACCGGGCGGCCTGTGAAGAAGCAGGCAAAGCCTCGGTTAAGCTCGCCGAGCAGGCCCGGCTCGAACGGTCAAGCGTGGCCTTCGTATGCGCACCTTCAAGCACGGAATCTGCGAAGTAGCTCACGTCGACGCCCTAAGCAGCACGTTCGCGAGCCGCTCAACCTTGCGAACGCCAGGGTCCTTGTTTGCACCCCGCGCGATCTTTGAGAGCGTGTGGTACGGAACCTCGGCTTCCCGCGCGATGTTCGGCCAGTGGCCCTTGCGGTTGTTGAGGGCGCACACGACCCGGTCTAATAGTGAGAGTTCGTTCATGCCGCAAAGTTTGCGCCATATATGGCCTGATGGTCAAGCCACACATGGCGCGCGCGGTGCGATACCGTTTACGAAATGAAGATCGACTATCGACAGTTGGTCGCCAGCAACGTCCGCGCGCTAAAGCGCGCGAATCCCCATTTGGCGTCAAACCAGAAGATCGCCGATGAAGCGGCCCGGCTTAGTCAGGGCGCGGTGAGCTTAGGTGCCAGGACCATCGGACATGTCACGAACGGGGAAGGGCCATCGCCATCGATCGACACGCTGGCCGCGATCGCGTTGGCCTTCCGGATTGATTTGCCCACGCTCCTCAGCGCCGACCTCGACCCGGTAATTCATCGCACCAAAGACCAGCGGCGCGTGGAACAGCTCGCCGAGATGCTGCGCGATCTCACCCCAGCCCAACGCGCACTGCTGGACAAGATCAACACGAAGCAACCCGTCCAGGACGACGACGTGCGGCTGGTTCCGTTCAACGCGGCGGGCAAGAGGCCTCGATAGCTTGAAGGCTTTCCTGTTTACCTGCAGCGTCCTCGGGTTTCTGGCTGCCGTCGCGGTGATGTCGGCAACCAACGTGCTGCATCAGATTGCTGGCTTGATCATTCTTCTTGGCGTCGGGCTGTCATTCTGCACTGCTGTCGTCCTCGAGCAGCTGGAGTTGATCCTCAAGGCATTGAACCGCCGCCCGCCGGCAGACGGGCTGGACCGCTCGCACCCCGCGCCTCCCGCTCACGTGATTGACGACTCGAACCGTCGAGCCCACCAGTGGGGATCCAAACTGGCCGCATGGCTCCGAAAGTGATCTGACTGCAACCGTGCGCCATATCTGGCTTGACGTGTAAGCCATTAATGGCCTAATCTTCCTCCCGCGCGCCATTCCGGCGCTACGGAGGAAGCGATGAGCAAAGCGGCAGCAGCAGGACGCCCTCGCGCGACAGGCGCGCGCCTGTACGGTGAGGACCTGGACAAGGGCGCGGTGGATCTCGCCACCGTCCGCCTGGTTCAGGCGAACGAAGATGTGCTCGACATCGGGCCGGTCGAGGAAGGCATCTCCGTCCCGAGTCAGCCCGGGCGGCTGCCGTCGGCGATGTTCAATGCCGTCTGCGAGCTGAAGCCGGGCCAGTCCCGGCTGTTCAACGCAAAGCCGAAAAGCCTCTACGCCCACGCGAAACGGGCGAAGCAGAAGGGGTTCGGTTCGTTGTACGCCGTGCGCACGGTTGCGGACGGCACGCGCGTCTGGCGGATCGAATGAGCGCCCGCGTGTTCGCGCACCCAACGGTCACCTTCGCTGCGCTCAGCACGATCTGCAGCGCCTTCTCGCTGCAGATTCGCGCGCACCAGGGCGCCCGGACGGCTCGGCAGCAGCGCCGCGTGCTGATCGAGCTGGAGCCGCTCGGTTCGCGGGGCACGCCGCTGCGGAGGGCCAGCTGATGAACCTACGCCAGCGATACGAGCTGCAGCGCGGCCTGCGCGCGAATCTGAACGCGCCCGTGCATACGTCTGAACTGCGCGACCCGCTCGCGTGGGCAGCCGCGGTCGCCGTGTGCGCCGCGTTCCTGCTGCTCATTGCCGCGATCGACTACCGCGACCAGCTTGAGGAGGCCCGCGAATGCGCCACGGCGACACGCTGAAGCTCGACTTGGTCGAGCCCGAGTTCACCGAGCAGCAGCTGCGCGACGCCCACGCGCACCTGCGCATCAAGCGCGACTTCGAGTCGTGCATGCAGACGCTCTGGATGCCGCCGCTGCTGCGCTGCTGCGCGCGTGACATGGCCCGCCGGGCAGCACGGAGGCACTGATGAGCCTGATGGATCTGTTCTGCCCACCGAAGGTGCGCATTTCCGCGCGCGCTCGGCGCGTCACGCTCGTTGACGTCGAAACGAGCGAGGAAGCGGTCTATCGCCAGCAGGTCGAGTCGTTGAAGAAGGCGCGCGCGGCGATCAAGGCGCGGCGCGGCCCGAAGCCGCCGGCCGACCGAACCGCCGCCGAGAAGCTCCGGCGAGAGAAGGAGGCGAAGTACCAGCGTGAGTGGTATGCGCGCAACCAGCAGAAGGCGCGCGCGGCTGCCCGTGAGCGCATGCGCCGGCAGCGCGAGGCCGACCCGGAGAAGTACCGGCAGCGCAATGCCGAGGGATACCTGCGCTACGCCGAAGCCCGCCGGGCCGCGATGCGCGCCCGCTATGCGGCCATGACACCCGAGCAGCGGCGGCTGCGCAACCGTCGCGTGAACCGGCAGCGCGGTGCCGCCCAGACCAACGAAGGAACCCCCGAATGAACGCCCCCGAGAACCTGCAGGAGAGCCTGGTGGACTATTTCCCGATCGACAAGCTGCACCCGAGCCCCACGAACCCGCGCGAGGCGATCGGCGACGTAAGCGAGCTCGCGACGTCCATCGCTCGCATGGGCGTGCTGCAGCCGATCCTGATCCGGCCGGCGCGCCAGGCCGGCGAGTTCGAGGTGATCAGCGGCCACCGCCGACTGGTGGCCGCAGCCGAAGCCGGCCTCGAGCAGGTGCCCTGCCGCCTGTGTGAGGTCGACGACGAGCAGGTCGCCGAGATCCAGATCGTCGAGAACCTGCAGCGGAAGGACCTCTCGCCGATGGAGGAAGCGCGCGGGTATGAACGGCTGCAGCGCGACTTCGGCCACTCGGCCGAGCAGATTGCCGGCCGCGTGGGCAAGAGCCGCGCCTACGTGTACGCGAAGCTCAAGCTGCTGGCGTTGCACCCGGCCGGCCGCGAGGCGCTGGCCGCCGGTCAGATCACCGAGTCGATCGCGCTGCTGGTGGCGCGGATCCCCGGCGAGGACCTGCAGACAAAGGCCGTCAATGCGTTGACCGAGCAGTCCTATCAGCGCGACGCCACATGCGAGTCGAGGCCGTTTCGCGAGGCGCAGCAGATCCTGCGCGTCCAGTTCTCGACCGACCTGCGGAAAGCCATCTGGAAGCTCGACGACGAGCGCCTGGTCGCCGATGTCGGCTCGTGCGAGGCGTGCCCCACGCGATCGGGGAACAACCGCGAGCTGTACGCCGACATCGATGATGAGCGGCTGTGCATGAACCCGACCTGTTACGCCGTGAAGCGCGAGGCGCAGCTGGCCCGGCTGCTGGAGCAGGCCGAGAAGAAGGGCAAGGTGGTGCCCGAGAAGGTGGCCGAGCGCAACCTCGGATACAGCGGCCTCGCCTGGAACAGCGAATTCGTGGAGCTGAGCGCGAAGGCGCCCGGAGGCGATCGAACCTGGGCGCAGTTGGCCAAGTCGGCCGGCATCGAGGTCGAGCGCGAGGTGATCGTCGACGCGCGCAACGGAAAGAACCTGATCGTCGCCCGAGGCGAGCAGCTCAAGGAGGCGCTGCGGGCTGCAGGCGTGCCGCCAGTGGATCCGCTCGACCGCGACGATGACGAGGCGGATACGCCCTTCGACACCCAGTTCGACGCATACGAGAAGGCGAACCGCGCGATCGCGGCCGCATCGATCGACAAGCTCATCGACAGCCCGGCCGTGTGGGCTGCGGTCGCCGAGAAGATGCTGGTGGTCCATGCCCGCGAGCAGATGGAGATCGCGCACATGGCCTGCCTGCCCGAAGTCGTGGAGTACGCGACCGGCTGGCAGACCGGCGCCCGCGAGATGGTCGAGGCCGTACAGGACCCGAGGATGCTCCGGCGGCTGATCGCCGCGGCGGCGCTGATCGACAAGGCGACCGGCGAGCATGACCAGGAGGACAGCGACGACGAACACGAGCAGTACGTGTTCCGGTCGCCGGATTTCGACGTGGCATGCGCTCAGGCAGGCATCGACGCGCCTGCAATGCGAGCGCGGATCCTCGCTGCCCCAGCAGCCGAACCGGTTCCAGACCCCTCTGAGGCTGCGCAGGCGGCGGATCAGACCGCGGCGCCGGCTGCGCCGGCAAAGCCGAAGCGGGCGCGGAAAGCGAAGGCAGCGAAGGTCGGCCCGGAGGAAATCCCGGAACAGGCCGGTGACGACGACGAAGACCCACGGATTGCCAGAGGCAAGCAACTGATCCGTGAGTACATCGAGAAACAGGCCGGCTCCGCCGGCGTGGACGAGAGCGCCGAGGTGACGCATGGCTGATGAAGCGGATCAGGCGCAGTTCATCGAGGCGCGAGATCTCGCGCTGGCGCTCCGGCAGCGGCACACCACGCTGACCGCGACCGGCCGGTGCTACAGCTGCGACGAGGACGTGCCCGAGGGCCGGAAGTTCTGCGACAGGGACTGCCTGGACGACTTCGAGCGGCTCGAGGCAGCACGGAAGCGGGGAGGTCGCGATGTGGACTGACCTGCTGTTCTACGCCAGCGTGGCTCTGCTGGCGGTGGGCTGCGTCCTGCATGTGCTGCGCGCGATGTCGGAGGATCTCGACGCGCTGGAGCGGCTGGCGCAGGGGCCGTACGACGATGAGGATGATGAGGAGGGAGTGCGAAATGAATCTTGATCTGGATGGTTTTTTCCTGCTGCTTGGCGCGCTCGCGCTTATCGGGGTCGTGTGCCTGCTGGTTGGCATTCCTGTCGGTCTGTGGTGGCTGTGGACAAACGTGGAGATAGTCATCAAATGATCGCCCTGCACGGCATGCGCGTCGTGGTTAACGACGCGATCACGTATGGGACGGTCCCTGCTCGCAAGCACACGAAACGCAAGGGCACGGCCTATCACCGGCGCATCCAGAAGAAGTGGACGAAACGGTTTGGCACGCGAGTGGTGCAATTCGCGTTTGCTCTTAACCCCAGAATGCTCGGCCTTCCTAATGCCCCCCACGTTGTGATGTCGTCGCGTGCCTTGGCGATGATGAGGAACCTGCCATGACCCTGCGCGCGTGGATCATCGAGATGCGCGGCCGGGTGCGCGAGAGGCTGTGCCCGGATCTCCAGGTGCTGCGGTACGAGAACGCGCTGATGCGTCGGGCGCTGGCTCGGCAGTACGCAGAGATCATCCGCCTGAGCGGGGACGTTGCGCGCCTAAACGGCGCGGATGCGTACCGGCAAGGCTACGACGATGCGTTGAACGACGCACTGCGCAACGGGATGCAGTGGGCGGTGCAGCAGTTCAGCCAGCCGACTCAAGGGAAGGACTCGGCATTATGAGCGATCAATTCGCAAGAATGAGGAAGCACACGCCGGGCCCGTGGAACGCAGTTGGCGACGAGATCTACGGCGCCGACGGCCACCGAGTTGCGGAGGCAGTGCGGGATATCGAACTGGTGAGGGCTGCACCGGAGCTGCTGGCCGCGCGCGATGCGCTGTATAGGGCAAACATCGAAGCGACTGCAGCGTATGACCAATGGCTCACCGAGTCCAAGGAGCGCGGCCAGAAAGCCGAAGCCGAGCGCGATGCGCTGGTGCAGGCGACTGGGGCAAGCTCGGTGCTTGAGGCGATCGGAATCATCCGCGGGAACAAGGCACAGCTTGATCGGCTGACGACGCTGAGGCCCGCAAGCGAGTGGGACGGCGAAACTTATGTCCTCTGGTGGCGCGAGTGGGACGTTGCCGGATGGGCGCTCGATTCAATCAGCGATTCGCAGGAGTCGTTTTACTGGACGCCTGCGTTTGACGCACATCTTCCACGGGCCGGCGGCTGCGCTAACAGCCTGGGCGACGGTGTTGTCGCACCTTCGCTCGAACCGGCCCACCCACTCCCCACCCCAACGGAGCCGACGTGAAGGAAGCGAAGCCGTGAACCGCCTGTCCTGGCACTTGGAGACCTTCGCCTGGTGGTGCCTGTTCACCGGCCTGCTCATCGTCTGGTGCATTGCGCAGACCGTCTGGCTCGGCGCGGTGACCTGCCGGCGCCTCGGCCCGTGGGCCGATCGCGCAGCAACGATTCTGATCGCCGCCTGCCTGGTCTCGTTTATCGCGATCACGGTGGCGTCATGCTGACGCTGCGCCTCACCGACGCCGAGGTGATCGCGTTTGACCCGGCGTCAACGGCCGACTTCCTGTTTCAGGTTTGGATCGACCTCAACTTCGGCGAAGAGGAGCCGGACTGGTGGTGGAACAGTCCGCCGCAGCCCCTGGCCGATGCCGTCGAGGAATCGATCGATCTCCGACGCGGCGGCTACGTGACGCAGCTGCTGCCCGAGGGAACGAACCCTAGAAAGGACGGAAGATGGGACAATCCGTGAAGGACCGCGCACGGCCCGTCATCTTCTCCGCCCCGATGGTCCGGGCGATCCTCGATGGGAGCAAGACGCAGATGCGGCGGAAGTGGAAGATGCCGCGAGGCTGCGAGTGGTACGCGGAAATGGGGGGCGAGCAGCAAGGCTGGTTCGTTGACCCCGACCACCCGTGGTGGCTGCATGTCGACGAGTGCCGCTGCCCTTACGGTCAGCCCGGCGATGGATCGTGGGAAGCGAACCCGTGGGTCTGGGCGGTCGGCTTCCGGAGGCTGTCATGACCCTCCGCCTCTCCTGGGATGAGCTGATCGAGGTCAGCGGCGGCTACACGCAGACCAGCCGCCAGCTCGAGGCGCTCCGGGCGGCCGGGTTCTGGCGGGCGAGGCTGGGCCGCGACGGGCGCGTCGTGCTGGAGCGAGCGCATTACGAGGCGGTCTGTGCCGGTGCAGTTGCGCCAGGCGCGCGGTCGTCGCAGACTGATCGACCACAGGTACGGAGGGTGGCGTGAACGACGAGACTCTAGGAAATGTCAGCTGTTATCAGATGAAAGCGTGGGAGCTCGCGCACAAACCCGCCTGGGTTCCGAGCGGCGCGGCGCTGTACGAACCGGACAGCCAGATTCTGTACCCTCTTGAGGGCGTGCGCTGGTGGAAACCCCTCTACGCTGAGCTGAGCAATCAGGAAACGGGGCAGTTCCGCGTGCGCATGCTGGCGCTCGGGATAGCCGAGGGCGTGCCCCAGTTCCGCGTAGAGGAGATGTATACATCTGACATGAGAGCACTCGGCATCGAAGTGCACCGTGTTTTCCGATGAAGATCCCCCGCGTGCACCAGTCGCACGGCCGCTGGTATCGCTCCGTCGACACCGAGGAGCGGCTGCCGAACGGCAAGCGCCGGCAGAAGTGGGTGCCGCTTACCCGCGTCGACGAGGGCGAGCAGGCCCTGATGCGCGCCTTGGCCGACTTGAGCGTCGAGCCGGATCCCGGCCAGATGCCGGTGGCCATCGACGACTACATGAAGGCGAAGGCGCGCGAGCTGACCCCGGGCGTGGCCACCGAGTACCGCCGCATGTTCGCCGTGATGAAGCTGGCGTTCCTCGACTTTCGCGTCGACCAGGTGCGGCCCGGTGACGTGCTCGACTTTGTCCAGCAGTTCAGCGATCGGCCGACGGCCCGACGCGCGTACAAGGCGCGGCTGTCCGGCTTTTTCGCCTGGTGCGTGCTCACCGATCGATGCCCGACGAACCCGTGCGCCGAGATCCGGCTGGCGGCGCCGCCAGCACGCACCGCACGCTTCGACGCGGCCGCGTTCTGGGCGCTGCGGGCGAAGCTGCCTGCACAGGGCAAGGCGTTCCTCGACCTGCTGTACTTGACCCGGCAGCGGCCGACCGACATTCGCCTGCTGCGCGACTCGCAGATCAAGGACGGTCTGATGCACTTCCGGCCATCGAAGACCGCGCGAAGCTCGGGCGCGGCCGTGTCGGTGCCGATGACGCCGCAGATCGAGGCCGCGGTGAAGCTGGCCAGGACCGCGCAGAAGGTGCGCACGCTGCGCGACGGGTACGTGATCGCCAGCCGCACCGGCCATCCCTACACGAAGGAGGGCCTGTACAAGATGTGGGCGACGGCACGCATCGCGGCGAAGCTGCCCGAGGGCATCACCACGCGCGACGTACGGCCGTTCGCTCTGTCAGAGCTTGAGAAGGCCGGCGCGACCCCGCGCGAGCTGCAGGTAGCCGCCGCGCACACCGAATTCGCCACCACCGAGGGCTATCTGGAGCGCCATCGGGAGCGAGTCAGCGTCACCTCGACGCTGCCGCCGAAGCCGGCGGGCACTGCCTAAACCTGCACAGGTTCAGGCGCGGCTTAGGCACTCAGCGGCGCGCACACGCTAAGTCCTTGATTATTGGTCGGGGCGAAAGGATTCGAACCTTCGACCCCCTGCACCCCATGCCGAGGGAAGATCGAGGCGGATCAGCGGGTTAGCCGAAAATGCCTAAGCCGAGTAAACCCTTCCGGTCCAGCACTGGCGCGGGTTGCAGGGCGGGCTTAGGCGCGCACCCCTCCGCTGCCGCCCGCACCTCCGCCGAGTAGCCGAGCAGCTGCAGCCGCTCCCGTGCGATCGCGAGCACGAGCCGGTAATCCGACATCGCGCGCAGCTCGGCGTCGGTCGAGACCTGCGGCGCCGCCGGCAGTTCGACGACGCACGGCACCGGTACCGGCACGCGAACGACCTGCGCCGTCGTACCGCAGCCGGCCAGCAGCAGCGCCACCAGCAGGCTACCGAAGCGCATCGCGCACCCGCTCCACCGCGTCCGCGCATGTCAGCGACCCGTCGGCCTGCTCTGCCGCTGCCAGCGCCGCGATCTGCGGCTGGCGCGTAGCCGAGGCTGCCCGAGCTGCTTCGATCGCCCTGCGCGCGTTCTGGGCAGCCTGCGCGGCCGCCCGCTCCATTTCCGCGACCCCGGCCGAGCAGGCGAGCGCCGCAGCCTGCGCCTGGTCGCGCTCGGCGACCGCGGCCGACAGCCCGGCGCGAGCGTGGGCGAGCTGCACGCGGCTCACGCCGAGCCCGGCCAGCAGGGCGAGCACGAACGCCAGCGTAATCGCCCGAGCCGGATTCGCCACCAGCCAGGCCGCGATCATCCGGCAAACACCCGCGTGCCAGCGTCGTCGATCTGCAGCACCGCCCGGCGGTTGCGCGGGCCGAACGAGATGTGCACCCACTGCGCGCCGGACCGGGTCGACTCGCTGATCACCTGGTCGAATGCGATCGACGAGCGCGCGATCGTCGCGACGATCTGCGCCGGCGTCCCGAACTGGGGCGCGCGGAAGTCGACCGCCTCACCGAGCATGTGCTGGCTGGTGGCGCTGCCGCCGACCTCGCGATTGAGCCTAGGCGACCGGTAACCGCTGGTCACGAGCACCGGCACGTCGTGCCCGACGATGCCCGACAGCAGGCTGCGCACGGCCTCGAGGCCGGCGGCGGTGGCGCGAAGCGTCGGCATCACTTCGGGCGGCGGGACGTTCTCCCAGCCACGCGCGATCGCGGTCGCGCTGTCGGTCAGCTCGCGGAGGGTGAAATTCGGCGACAGGTTCATGCAGTGATTCCCCGGCGGTTGAGCAGCTCGATCATCAGGTAGATCGCCAGCGCGACGAGCTTCGGCGTGTCGCCCGGCTGGTCCGGAAAGAACGGGGCCAGGGCGATCCATGCACCCATCGTGCCCAGCGCCACATGCAGCACGCGCATGCAGTGCGGCGTGTCCGGCAGCATGTCGTTGACGACCACCAGGGCGCGCCACCCCACCGCGAGCCCCACCACGATCTGGACGACGTCCTGCATCAGTCGCGCCCCCCGAGTCGACGATCGGCAATATCCGGCAGCCGCTGGAATGCCCAGCTGATCGCCAGCTCGGCAAACAGGCCCAGGAAGAACGCCAGGCCGAGATGCAGCGATGCCGGCAGCCCGAGATAGTGCGCGGCCAGCGGTGTGCCGGCAGCCGCGGCCAGCGTGCCGACGACGATCGACACGAGCAGGCGCGGCAGCCGCAGCACGGGCAGAAACGACCTGGCGCACATTGCGCCCGAGAGCCCGAGCAGCAGCACCGGCAGCGGCACGCCCAGCCAGGCCAGCGAGACCCCGGACAGCCACATGCCAGAGAGCCCCGAGGTGGCCGCGACCGCTGCCGCGGTCTCGTTGAAGGTCTGGCCCGGCGTCATGTGATGGCAGCCGTGTTGACCCCGTCCGTATTGAGCCGCACCGTCGTCCCCGCCGCGACGACGACCCCGGTACCGCCCGGCGGCCGAACCGTCACTGTGAAGGCGCCCGTCGCGCTATTTCGAACCGTGAGCGGCCCGGACAGTCGAGGCACGATATAGGCGATGTTCGCGGTGATCGCGCCGGTCAGGTCCAGGAACGACGCCCGCGCGGCCGCGAATGCCGCCTGCGTCGCAATCACATCGACAGCCCCTGCAATCGACTGCGCGGCCGCACCGTAGCCCGATCCCGGCCCGGCCGGCGGGGCGGTGATGCGCCAGTCGGTGTACGAGGTGATCGTCGATGCCCCCGCGACGACCGTGTAGAGCGGCGTCTGCGCCACGAAGGCGGTGCCCAGACCCTTGCCGATCCGCAGCGTGTATGCGCCGCTGTCGGTCATGCGGGCCAGCGTACCGCCGGATGTCCACGCGGTCAGGCCCGTCGAGTCGAGGGCGAGCGTCACGGTGTTTGCTGCGGTGGCCGTCACGCGGGCAAAGCTACCGTTGAGTTGGGTCGTGCCGACGATGCTGTCGATCCACAGGACATCGCCAACCGAGAACGGATGCGCCGTCGAGGTGAT
>CAMDXD010000068.1 GCA_945877995.1 Bordetella parapertussis | reverse complement strand
CCTCAAGGTCGCGGCCGTGAAGGCCCCGGGCTTCGGCGACCGCCGCAAGGCCATGCTGGAAGACATCGCGATCCTGACCGGCGGCACGGTCATCGCTGAAGAAGTCGGCCTGAAACTCGAGAACGCCACCCTGACCGACCTCGGCCAGGCCAAGCGCATCGAAGTGGGCAAGGAAGAGACCACGATCATCGACGGCCACGCCGACAAGGCGAGCATCGAGTCGCGCATCAAGCAGATCCGCGCCCAGATCGAGGAAGCCACCAGCGACTACGACCGTGAAAAGCTGCAGGAGCGCGTTGCGAAACTCGCCGGCGGCGTTGCGGTGGTACGCGTCGGTGCCGCGACCGAAGTCGAGATGAAAGAGAAGAAGGCCCGCGTCGAAGACGCACTGCACGCCACCCGTGCAGCGGTCGAAGAAGGCATCGTTCCCGGCGGCGGCGTTGCGCTGGTGCGTGCCCGTTCGAACCTGGCCAAGCTGAAGGGCGACAACATCGACCAGGAAGCCGGCATCAAGATCGTGCTGCGCGCACTCGAAGAGCCGATGCGCCAGATCGCCTACAACGCGGGCGACGAAGCCTCGGTGGTGGTGAACAAGGTCGTCGAAGGCAAGGGCAACTTCGGCTACAACGCCGCGACCGGCCAGTACGGCGACATGGTCGAGATGGGCGTGCTGGACCCGACCAAGGTTGCACGCGTCGCACTGCAGAACGCAGCTTCGGTTGCCGGCCTGATCCTCACCACCGACGCGATGGTTGCCGAGGCGGCGAAGGACGATGCAGGCGGCCACGGTGGCCACAACCACGGTGGCATGGGCGGCATGGGCGGGATGGACATGTAACAAGGCCTCCCGGCCTCCGGAACGGCCCGTGCATGCGCGGGCCCGACCGGAACGTTTCAGGAAAGCCCCGCTTCGGCGGGGCTTTTTTTCGTGCGCGATACAGCAGCGCCGGGTCCCGGCTGCACCCTCGTTGCACGTAGAACGCGCCTGATTTAAAGTGCGACGCGTGACTGACTTGACTCCGCTAGCCGTACGCCGATTGCTGCAGAGAATCAACGGCGCTGCGCGCGCCGGAGAAACGCACGGGCCTGACGATCGCGCCGACGGGCTCGAGCCTCAGGTGAACTGGGAGATCCAGCCCTGGCGGCGTTCGCCGTTCATCTGGCAGCAGCGTGCGCTCTGCGGCGCCAGGATCGGCGCGTTCCTGCTCCAGCACGGCTTCCGGCCGATGACGTCGTCCGGAACTGAACTGATCGATGCGGCAATCGCCGACCCCGTGGCCGCAATCGAGAACCCGGCACCGCTATGGGCGGCGCTGTTCGGCCGACAGCTTGTCGAGTGCAGCCTCGACGCCGGTGCAGGCCAGCCCCGTGCCGACCGGTTGCTTGCAGACCTCTCTGCAGCGGCCCGCCCCAGCCTCGCGCTGACCGAGGTCAGGCAGGTGCTCCATCGTAGCCGGATGCTGGTGATGTTCCGTTATCTCGGGCAGCGGCATGTGTTCAGCGTGTCGCGCCTGGGCAGCCGGCTCGATGTCGACTCCGTCCTGTCGGCGTTCAATGCCCTGATGACGCACCTCGCGCATCCCTGCCGGGGATTCCGGATCGATCGCCCGTGGCCGCCGGAGGGCGGCGCGAACGCGACCGCGCACCTGATCGTCACGCGGGCGGACCGCTTCGAAGCCGCTGCCCGTGCACTCGCCATCCCGCTCGCGGCTCAGCCCGTGCGCCGGACCACGTAGCGCACGAACGCATCGCGCTTGGCGAAGCGGTCGTACAGGCCCCGCGCGCGGTAGTTGTCCTCGCGCGTCATCCAGTAGATGCGTGACCAGCCTTCGTCGCGCATGCGTCCGCGCAGGTGTTCGATCAGTGCCGCGCCCACGCCGCGCGCACGTTCGCCCGGCTGCACGTACAGGTCTTCGAGGTAGCAGACCGGTGCGATCTCCCAGGTGTTCGCATGCAGGATGTAGTGGCACAGGCCGATCGCGCTGCCGTCGGTGCCTTCCGCCACCAGCCCGTGCACGGTCGAGGCCGGGTCGAACAGGCGCGACCACAGCACCTGCGTGGTCGCGGCATCGAGCACGACTTCGTAGAAGGCCAGGTAGCCCGCCCACAGCACCTGCCACTGCGGCTCGTCGCGCGGCTCGATCGGGCGGATGGCAACGGTGGCGGGCATCGGTCGGTCGTCCCGGCGGCGCTCAGCAGCGGGCCAGTTGCAGCGCACCCGGCGCGAAGAACTCGTCCAGCGTGACCGGGCGGTCGATCAGGCCCTGCGCATGGGCCCAGCCGATCTGCGTCTCGACCGTGCGCCGGTTCTCGGGGGCATCGCCGGCACCCACGCCCGAAGCTACGCCATACGGCCAGAAATCATGGCCCATCACGCCGCGCGTCTGCTCGAGGTGCGTGGGCGTCCACGGCAGCATCACCTTCGGCGCCTGCTCGATCTCGAGGTCTGCCACCGCGAGGTCGCGCGCCTTCGCGAACGCTGCCATCAGCGCGGCTGCCAGTGACGGATGCGCCTCGAGCATGCTTCGCCGCACGACCATCACGTGCATGATCGGGAACAGCGCGGTGTCGCGCCAGTAGCGCTGCTCTTCGGCGGCGTAGTCGGGGAACATGCGCATCACGGTGCGCCCGTCGAAGGTGCGCGGCGGCGTATACGCGCAGAGGGCGTCGAGCCCGCCGTCGGCGACCAGGTCGGCGAGGAAGCGCCCGCCCGAGGTCTCGATCGACCAGCCATTGCGCAGCACCGGTGCGGTGACCTGCGCGCGCTCCTGGCGGTCGACATCACCGACCACCCAGCGCACCTTCGACAGGTCGACGCCGTAGTAGTCTGCCCAGATGCCGCGCACCACCAGCGACACGGTATTGGTGAACTCGCGCGTGCCGACCCGGCGCCCTTCGATGTCCTTCGGCGTGCGGATGCCGGCGGCGCCGCGCACGAACATCGCGTGGTGCCGGAAGCAGCGGGTCGGGAAGATCGGCAGCGCGACGTAGGGCGAGGCACCGCGTGCCGTGGCGATCAGGTAGTTGCAGAACGACAGCTCGGTGATATCGAACTCTGCGGTCTCGAAGGCGCGTGAGAACAGGCTTTCCAGTTCCCCCGAGGTCCAGGCGACCTCGAAGCCTTCCACCGGCGCGCGTGCGTCGAGCAGGGCCCGGGTGCGGTCGAACAGCCCGACCGCGCCGGTGAGCTTCGGCAGGCTCAAGCCTTCACCGCTGGCAGGGCCGTGACGCCAACCATGCTGTCGCGCGAGACGAGCCGCGCGAGTTCGGCTTCCGTCAGGCCCTCGCTGCCTTCCGGGCGCATCGGCAGCACGACGTAGCGCAGGTCTGCCGTCGAGTCGTGGACCCGCACCGCGACGTCGTCCGGCAGCACCGTGCCGAACTCGCGCAGCACCGCACGCGGCTCGCGCACCAGCCGCGCGCGGTAGGCGCGGCTCTTGTACCAGGCCGGCGGCATGCCGAGCAGCATGCGCGGGTAGCACGAGCAGAGCGTGCAGACGATGACGTTGTGCACCTTCGGCGTGTTCTCGACCACGGTGAGCTTGACGTCGAACACGTTCATGTCGAAGCCGAGCGATTCGCAGGCCGCGGTGGCATCCTGCAGCAGCAGCGCCTTGAAGGCCGGGTCGACCCATGCGCGGGCGACCACGCGCGCCCCGCCTTCGGGCGTTCGGCTGTCGTAGCTCTCGACCGTGCGCCGGACATCGTCGGCGGTGAGAACGTCCTTTTCGATCAGCAGTTCGCGCACCGCGATCTCCAGCTTGCGGTAGTAGTCGAGCGTGTCGTCGTGGTCGCCCTGGGGGGCGTGCGGATCGACTGCGCCGGCCTCGCCGTGCGCATGCGGGTGGTCGTGTCCGATATGCATTTCAGGTCTTCCTGAGCCAGTGTTCGTAGAGGTCGACGTCGATGGTGTCGACCGCCGGGCCTTCGTAGTCGGGCCAGACCTCGGCCTGGGCGAAGCGCACCCGGTACAGCATGCGTTTCGGCTCGCCACTGCGGCCGTAGGCCAGTTCCTCGGGATTGCGGAAGTGGCCGACCGCACGCTCGATCACGCCGCGCTTGCCGCGCACGTAGAACGGGGTACGGATGTGTCCGGGGACATCGGCGTCGAGCACCGCGACCGTGTCGCCGGGTGACAGCACGCCGCCCTGCGCCTGTGCCGCGCTCATGGCAGCACGTCCTTGCGCTGCTCGATGTCGGCGACCTTGGCGGCCAGTTCCTCGATCGAGATGAGCCCCTTGGCGATCAGGTTGGTGCTGATCGACTGGATGCGCCGCTGCGCGTAGCCCGCACCGTGGTAGATCTCGGCGCCGACCGATTCCAGGCCACGCCGGTTCTCGTCCACGCGCATGATGCCTTTTTGCGAGAGCAGGAGCAGCATGGCCTCAACCCGCTTCTCCCAGAGCATCATCTCGTGTTCCTGCTTGGGGATCTCGCCGGCGGGCTCGCCGCCGATATCGTGGTAACCCTTCATGGCCGGGCCTTTCAGGCGTGAGCGTCGATGTCCCTATTCTGCATCAGCGCCGCGCCGGGCGCAGCGCCGGAAGCGTCTTTGTGGCACCCGCGCGGCACTTGCCTAAACCGGCAGGGATGTTGATCATTGCTGACCCCTTTCTGCCACCCCTTCCACCTGCATCCCGTCCATTCCGAAGGATCTTCCATGACCCGTTCTTCGACGCCTGCCGCCGCCACCCCGATCGCTGCGGCGCTCGCCTTCGCCTTCGCCGCATCCGGCGCGTCCGCCCAGGAATTCCCGCAGCGCCCGCTGCGCATCATGGTCGGGTTCTCGGCAGGCAGCGTGGTCGATGTATCGGCGCGCGTGGTGGCCGAAAAGATGTCCGATGGCCTCAAGCAGACAGTGTTGATCGATAATCGCCCGAGTGCCGGTGGCATCGTCGCTGGCGAACTGGTCGCGCGCGGCAACCCGGACGGCTATACCATCCTGTCGGTGTCTGCGTCGCATGCAATAGGCCCGGCGGTCACGACCAAGCTGCCGTACGACATCCTGAAAGACTTCGCCGGCATCAGCACCACGGTGAACGTCGCCTCGGTGCTGGTCACCGCGGCGAGCGGCCCGAAGACCGTGAAGGAACTCATCGCCCAGGCGAAGGCCAAGCCCGGTTCGATGAACTTCTCCTCCGGCGGCATCGCATCGTCGACCCACTTCGTCGCGGAACTGTTCAACAGCATGGCCGGCATCCAGGCCACGCACGTGCCGTTCAAGGGCATCCCCGAGGCGCTCAACGCCGTGATCGCGGGCACCGTGAACTACACGATCACGCCGATGCCGAATGCGATCCCGCAGGCCGCCGGTGGCAAGATCAACGCGCTGGGCCTCACGGTCGCCAAGCGCCAGCCGCAGATGTCCGACACACCGACGATCGCCGAGGCTGGGATCGCCGGCTTCCGCTACGACACCTGGTTCGGCCTGCTCGCGCCAGCGGCGACGCCGCGGCCGATCGTCGACCGGCTGAACGCCGAGGTCGTGCGCGTGCTGAACCTGCCGGAGATCCGCGAGCGCTTCCGCACGCTGGGCGCAGACCCGATCCCGATGGGCGCGCGCGAGTTCGACAAGTTCATCGGCCAGCAGGCGCAGCGCTTCGTCGAGCTGGCGAAGCAGGCGAACATCAAGGCCGAGTGACCGCCGCCAGGCCGGGCCTCGACGAGCGCGGCAACGCCGCGTCGTTGCGCATCGGGATCGACCTCGGCGGCACCAAGATCGAGGCGATCGCGATCGATGGGCAGGGGGCGCAGCACGCACGCCTGCGCCGCCCGACGCCGCAGGGCGACTATGAAGCGACGCTCGCGGCGATCGTCGCGCTGGTCGCCGGGATCGAGTCCGACCCGTCGCTCGCGCCCCTCGGGCCAGCCCGGGTCGGGGTCGGCACGCCGGGCGCGTTCTCCAGCGTGACCGGCCGGCTGAAGAACGCCAATTCAACCTGCCTGAACGGCCGCGCACTTGCGGCCGACCTCGAAGCACGGCTCGCACGGCCGCTGCGTTTCGCCAACGACGCGAACTGTTTCGCGCTGTCCGAAGCAACGGATGGCGCAGCCGAGGGGGTACCCGTGGTCTTCGGCGTGATCCTGGGTACCGGCGTCGGCGGTGGCATCGTCGTCGATGGGCGCGTGCTCGAGGGCCGTAACGCGATTGCCGGCGAATGGGGGCACACCCCGTTGCCCCTGATGGACGAGCAGGACTGGCCGCGTCCCGACTGCTACTGCGGCCGCGCCGGATGCGTCGAGACCTGGCTCTCCGGCCCGGCACTGGCTGCCGACCATCTGCGCACGACCGGCCGCGCGCTGTCCGCACAGGCGGTGGCCGCCGGTGCTGCGGCGGGCGATGCCGGCTGCGTGGATACGCTCGAACGCTACTGCGGGCGTGCGGCCCGCGCGCTGGCGGGCGTGATCAACCTGCTCGACCCGGACGTGATCGTGCTCGGAGGCGGCCTGTCCAGCATCGACTGGCTGTACGAGCGCATCCCCGCGCTCTGGGGCCCACACGTATTTTCGGACCGCGTGGATACGCTGCTGGTGCGTAACCGCCACGGCGATTCGTCCGGCGTGCGCGGGGCCGCCTGGCTCTGGCCGGCGCAGGGTTGAGCCAGGCGGCCCCGGCGTTCAGTCGGCGCGCGCGCCGGAGTCGCGGATGATGCGTGCGTACCGGGGCTGTTCCGCCCGGATGAACGCGGCGAACTGCGCCGGGGTATTGCCGACCGGTTCTGACCCGAAGGTGGCCAGCCGTTCGCGCACCTCCGGCATCAGCAGGATGTCGACGATCGCACGGTGCAGGCGGTCCAGGATCGGTGCCGGCAGCCCGGCCGGCGCGCCCATCAGCAGCGTGTAGCCATCTGCCGCCGACCGCGCGACCAGCTGCGCGCCGAGGCTGCCGCCAGCACCGGGACGGTTGTCGACGAGCACCGGCTGCCCGAAGCGTTCCGCCAGCCGGTTGCCGATCAGCCGCGCGCTGATGTCGAGCGGGCCGCCCGGTGGGAACGGGACGACGAAACGGATCGCCTTCGATGGCCAGGGCGTCGCGCCGGTGGCGGTGGCCAGTGCCGCGCCGGCGGGCGCAGCGCCGGCCAGCAGCCAGGCTGCAGCGGCCAGCAATGCCGCAGCCGGTGTCCGCATCGCGCACGGTGCAGCGGACGCCATGGCAGCGGCAGTGGACTGCATCCAGTGCGTACGGCTCATTGCGCGGTGATCCCGGCCTGCCTGATCAGCCTTGCCCAGCGCTCGTATTCCTGGTCGATGAACTTTCGGAACTGTTCCGGCGTGCTGGCGATCGTCTCCAGGCCCGCTTCACTGTAGCGCGCGAGCAGGGCCGGACTGGCCAGCGCCTTGCGTGCGGTTGCACTGATCTCCTGCACCAGGGTGGCCGGCAGGCGGGCCGGCCCGAACAGGCCGTACCAGGTGACCGACTCGAAGCCGGGCAGCCCGGCCTCGCTGTAGTTCGGCACATCCGGCAGCGCGACCGAACGTGTCGTGGAGCCGTTCGCGATGACTTTCAGCTTGCCGCTCTTCACGTACGGCAGCACGGTCGGGATGCTGGTGATCGTCAGCTGCAGCGTGCCGGCCAGCAGGTCGACGACCATCGGCGTGGTGCCCTTGTAGGGCACGTGCAGCGCCTGTACGCCAGCCGTGAAGGCGAACATCTCGAACGCAAGGTGCGTCGAACTGCCCTGTCCGACCGAGCCATAGTTGAGCTTGCCCGGCTGCGCCTTCATCAGCGCGATCACTTCCTTCAGGTTGTTCGCGGGAAGCTGCGCATGGGCGACCAGGAAGAACGGGCTGTTCACCATCTGGGTGATCGGCGTAAAGTCCTTCAGCGGGTGGTATTTCACCGCGGGGATCAGCAGCGGTGCGGCGACCATCCCGGAGTGCGAGCCGGTGAGCAGGGTGTAGCCGTCCGGCGGGGATACGCGCACGATGTCGTTGCCGATCGATCCACCGCCGCCCGGGCGCGGATCGACGATCACCGGCTGGCCCCAGCGTTTCGACAGTTCGTCCGCGGCGCCGCGCGTGACGAAGTCGACCGGGCCGCCGGCCGGGAAGGTATGCACCAGGCGCACCGCCCGCGACGGGAACGGCTGCGCCTGCGCTGCCGCTGCCATCAGCAACGCTGCCGCGGCTATTGTCAGTGCCCGCGTCGTGCGGACCCACGCCGTCGGTCGCGCCCGGTGCATGCCGTTCGTACGGCGCGTCGTGTCTTCCATGTCGTTCTCCTCGCACGGCTATGGTGCCACATCGCTGCGGGCGGCCCGGCCTGTCCAAATTGCCCGGCCACTGCCGTTGCGCTATCGTCGGCGCCCCAGGCAGCAACCGTGATCGAGCCCGCCGTGACTGACCAGAAGCAGCCGTTCCCATCGCCGGACTTCCAGCCCGGCATCCAGCCAGTGTCGCAGCCGACGCACGCGCCGGCCGCGCGCGGGTCGCTGCAACCGCTGTTCGATCCGCGCGCGATCGCGGTGCTCGGCGCCTCGGGCGATCCGGAGAAGCTGAACGGCCGCACGGTGCGCGCGCTGGTCGACAAGAAGTTCGCCGGCGGCGTCTATCCGGTCAATCCGAAGTACGACCGCATCGCCGATCTCACCTGCTACCCGGACGTGCAGTCGCTGCCCGACGGCATCGACCTGGCGATCGTCGCCACGCCGGCAGCGATCGTCGCGAAGACCCTGCGCGAACTGTCTGCACGTGGCGTGCGTGCCGCGGTGGTGTTCAGTTCCGGCTTCTCCGAGACCGGCCCGGAAGGCGCGCAGCGGGAACAGGAAGTCCGGCAGGCGATCGAGGACACCGGCATGCGCATGCTCGGCCCGAACTGCCTCGGCTTCATCAATGCCGCGCGCAACGTGATGGCGACCTTCAGCCAGTTCGCCAGCGGCCCGACGCCGCCCGGGCCGGCTGCATTCGTCACGCAGTCGGGTGCGCTCGGCACCGCCACCAACAGCACCGCCCGCCGCCGTCATTTCAATTTCGGCTACTTCATCAATACCGGCAACGAAGTCGATGTCGAGTGGTCGGAGGCGATGCGCGCGGTGCTGGAAGACCCGGCGATCCGCGTCGGCTCGGGCTATATCGAGGGGCTGCGCAACGGCAAACGGTTCATCGAGACCGCCCGCTACGCGATCGACAACGGCAAGCCGCTGGTCGCGATCAAGGTCGGCCGCACCGCCGCCGGGGCGCGCGCTGCGGCATCCCACACCGGCGCGCTGGCCGGTGCCGATGCGGTGTTCGATGGCGTCGCCCGGCAATTCGGGCTGCTGCGGGTGCGCAACGAAGAACAACTGCTCGACATGGTCGAGGTGCTGTCGAGCTGCCCACCCGCAGCCGGCAACGGCATGGCGGTGATCACGCGCTCTGGGGGCGCCGGCGTGATCATGGCCGACCGCGCGGGTGAACTCGGGCTCGAGATGGCGCAGTTCACGCCCGAGACCCGTGCCCGGCTCAAGGAAGTGGTACCCGTGTTCGGTGCGATCGGCAATCCGGTCGATGTCACCGCGCAGGGGCTGGTCGACCCGACGCTGATCCAGAAGAGCATCGAGATCGTGCTCGAAGACCCCAACGTGCATGTCGCGATCATGTGGCTGTCGCTTACCGAGAAGCTGTGGCAGATGAACGTCGACATCTTCAAGGCCATCCATGCGAAGTACGACAAGCCGCTGGTGGTGTGCTGGGTCAGCATCCCCGAGCCGGCGCTGCTCGCACTGCGGGCCGCGGGCATCCCGGTCATCCGGATGGCCGAGCCGTCGGTCGATGCGCTGGCCGGGCTGGTGCACTTCAGCGAGGCCCGGCGGCGCTGGGTAGCCGACCGCGAAGTCCGCGAATCGATCACGCTGCCAGCCCTGCCGACGGTAGATCGGCTGTCCGGGCAGAAGCGGGCACTTACAACGCTGGAAGGCGCTGTATTGCTGGCTGAAGCCGGCATCGAGGCCGCGCCCGTGCGGCTGGCCACGACGGCCGATCAGGCCGTCGTGGCTGCCGCGGAGCTCGGCTACCCGGTTGCGATGAAGATCGAATCCCCGGACATCCTGCACAAGACCGAGGTGCTTGGCGTGAAACTCGGCCTCGCTGACGAGGCTGCGGTGCGTGATGCCTGGGCGGTGATCCAGGGCAACATGAAGCGCAACCTGCCCGAGGCGCGCATCGACGGCATCATCGTACAGAAGATGATGCCTGGCGATGCCGAGTTCGTACTGGGCGTGAGCCAGGACCCCGTGTTCGGTCCGGTCGTGATGGCCGGCATCGGTGGCGTGCTGGTCGAGGTGATCAAGGATGTCACCTTCCGCAGCGCACCGGTCACCCCGGCGCAGGCGGCCGGCATGCTCGACGACCTGCGCGGCCGGGCGATCCTGGACGGGGTGCGCGGCAAGCCGCCGGTCGACCGCGCCCGGCTGGTCGAACTCATCTGCGCGGTATCGCGCCTGGCCGCCGCTGCCGGACCGCGCCTGGTCGAGCTCGACCTCAACCCGATCATGCTCACGGCCGACGGCGCAGTGGCGGTCGACTGGCTCATCGTCATGGCGTGAGCACCACCCGGCGCAGGGCTAGCCGCTGATCGCGCCGATCGCCCGCAGCACGCGCTCGGGCGTGACCGGCAGTTCGAGCACCCGGGCGTTCAACGGTGCCAGTGCATCGTTGACCGCGTTCACGACGGCAGCCAGCGCACCGGTCACACCCGCCTCGGCGGCGCCCTTTGCGCCGAGCGCCGAGGTGGCCGTGGGCGTGGTGACATGGCCCACGTGGATGTCCGGCATCTCGGCTGCCATCGGCACGAGGTAATCGGCCAGCGTGGCGTTGCGCAGTTCACCCTGCGCGCCGTACAGACAGCCCTCGAACAGGGCCTGTCCGATACCCTGTACCGCCGCGCCGCGAAGCTGCTCGTCCACCATCAGCGGGTTGATCACCGTGCCGCAGTCATCGACGATCCAGTGGCCGAGCAGTTTCACGAAGCCGGTTCGGGTATCCACTTCGACCCAGCTCGCGCTCGCGCCGTTGGTGTAGATGCCGTCGTATTCGGTTTGTGCATAGTGGCGCTGCGCGGCGGGTTCCGGCTGGAAGCCGCGGGGAAAGCGCTCGGGCCGGAAATAGATCGCCTCTGCCAGTGCCTGCAGCGTGCACACGGGTTCGCCGGCGTCCTTGCGAAGAAACCACCCGTCCACCAGGTCAAGTGCCTCGGGGCTGCAGTCATGGAGGGCTGCCGCAGCCTCCAGAAGTTGCAGGCGCAGCGCGCAACCGGCCTGCCACAGCGCCTCGCCGGAAATGCCGGTGCCACGCGAGCCCCAGTTGCCGCCGCTGACCGGCGTGTGCTCGGTATCGCCCAGGAAGACCCGCACGTCGGCCATCGCGGCGCCGACCGCGTCGGCGGCGATCTGTGCCATGGCGGTGGCCACGCCCTGGCCAGAGTCGGTCAATCCGACCGCGCACTGGATGCCACCGCCCTGGGTCAGCCTGACCATCGCGCCGTCGCGGGTGGCGATCGGGGCGCCACCGCGGCCGTAGTTGGTCGAGGAGTGGTTCGAGTTCTCCACGAAGACCGCCAGGCCGATGCCGCGATACACGCCGCGCTCGCGGTCGACGGTCTGCTCGCGCTGATCGGCGCGCAGACGGTCGTAGTCCATCAGCCGCGCCAGTTCATCGAGGCAGGCACACAGCGACAGGCGCTCGAAACGCGCCCCGGAGGGGGCGCGATGCGGGTAGGCATCGTCGGGCACCAGGTTGCGCCGGCGAAACGCGAGCGGATCCACGCCGAGCTGGCGCGCCGCGGCATCGACCGCGGCTTCGGTAAACAGACAGGCCAGCGGATGACCGACGCCGCGGTACTGTCCGTAGATCGCCTTGGTCTGCATGGCGACCCGGATGCGGGCCCGATACTCGGTGGCGCGATAGCAGGCGCCTGTGAGCCCGAGCACATGGCGCGACTCGTTGACGCTGCCGCGCGGGTAGATCGAGAACGGGCCCGCGCCGCACAGGTCGTCGACCTCGAAGGCCGTGAGCAGGCCGTCGGCATCGACGGCCGCGCGTACGACGGCTTCATGGCCTCGCGCATGCACGTCTGAGACGAACGCCTCGAGCCGGTCGGCCACGTAGCGCACCGGGCGTCCCAGGCGCTTCGCCGCCACGGCAACCGCCGACTCATCGCCATAGCAGTGGATCTTCGAGCCGAACGAGCCGCCGGTGTCGGCTGCGACGACCCTGACCTGGTCGCAGCCGATGCCCAGCACGCGTGCGAACACCGCCTGCATCATCCACGGCACCTGGGTGCCCATGTGCACCGTGAGCCGGTGCTGCGCGGCGTCCCATTGCGCCAGCAGGCCGCGCGGTTCCAGGGCCATCGCCGTCACGCGCTCGGTGCGCAGCGCCAGTTCGACCACCGTGCTGGCCTGTGCGAATGCCTGCTCGACATTCGCGGTGGCGACCGTCGCCGCGAACATCAGGTTGCTGTCGAGTTCCGCGTGCAGCCTCGGCGCATCGGGTTCCAGTGCCAGCCGCGGGTCTACCAGCGGCGGCAGGTCGGCCCACTCGAAGGCGATGGCCTGCGCAGCGTCCTCGGCGAGCGCGCGGCTCTCGGCGATCACCAGCGCCACCGGCTCTCCGACCCAGCGCACCCGCCCACGCGCGAGCGGCCACTGCAGCGCGGCCTGCATGTCGGGCAGGTGCGCGAGCAGGCCGCGTACCGGCTGGCAATGCGGGGCGAGCGCTTCGCCGTCGTAGGCGGCCACCACCCCTGCCATGCGCAGGGCGGGCGCCAGGTCCAGCTTCACGATCGTGCCGTGCGCGACCGGGCTGCGCAGGAACGCGGCGTGCAGCAGCCGGTGGACGGGCAGGTCGTCGACATAGGCGCCGGCGCCGGTCACGAATCGCCAGGCCTCGGCGCGCACGGTCGGTTGTCCGATCGCGCGCGTGCGCAGGCCCGTGCCGTCGCGGTTTGCCGGCGCGCCGCTCATGGGGCGCAGGCGTCCGTGCCGGCTTCGCCGCGCAACCGGCGCGCCGCGAGTTCGACCGCATCGACGATGGCCTGGTATCCGGTACAGCGGCACAGGTTGCCCGACAG
>CAMDXD010000067.1 GCA_945877995.1 Bordetella parapertussis | reverse complement strand
CCGCATCGTGGTGCTGCACAGCGGCTTGCCGGCAGCCGAGCGCGCGCGGCGCTGGCTGGCGGCGGCCGATGGCAGCGCCGACGTGGTGGTCGGCACTCGACTGGCGGCATTCACGCCCATGCCCCGGCTGGGGCTGGTGGTCGTCGATGAAGAACACGACGCATCGTTCAAGCAGGAGGAAGGCCTGCGCTACCACGCACGCGACGTGCTGGTCTGGCGCGCCCGCTCGCGCGGCATCCCGGTGGTGCTGGGCAGCGCCACCCCGGTGCTCGAGACGCTGCACAACGCGCAGTCCGGGCGCTACCGGCTGTTGCGCCTGGACGAGCGGCCGACCGGTCCGATGCCATCGATCGAAATCATCGACCTGCGCCGCTACCCGAAGATGGCCGCGCACAAGCCTGAGCCGTCCGAGCCACTGCTGAAGGCGCTGGCCGCGCAGATCGACCGCGGCGAACAGGGCCTGGTGCTGATCAACCGGCGTGGCTACTCGCCGGTGCTCAGATGCAACGGATGCGGCTGGGCCGCCGGCTGCGACCGCTGCAGTGCCCGCCTCGTGCTGCACCAGCGGCAGCGCACGCTGCGCTGCCATCACTGCGGACAGTCGCAGCGGCCGCCGCAGTTCTGCCCCACCTGCGGCAATCCCGACCTGACCGCGCTCGGCCTCGGCACCGAGCGGCTCGAGGAGACCCTGGCCCGACTGCTGCCCGGTGCCCGGCTGCTGCGCGTCGATCGCGATACGGTGCGCAGTGCCGCGGCCTGGGAGGTGGCGCGCGAACGCATCCGGCGGCGCGAAGTAGACCTGCTGGTTGGCACCCAGATGCTGGCCAAGGGCCATGATTTCCCGCGGCTCACGCTGGTCGGGGTGATCGACAGCGACCAGGCGCTCTACAGCAGCGACTTCCGCGCCCCGGAGCGGCTGTTCGCGCTGCTCACCCAGGTGGCTGGCCGCGCCGGGCGCGCCGACCTGCCGGGACGGGTACTGATCGAGACATCGATCCCGCAGCATCCGCTGTTCGAGGCCCTCGCCCGCCACGACTATGCGCGATTCGCCAGCCAGCTGCTGGACGAACGGCGGCAGATGCGGCTGCCGCCGTTTTCGTCGCAGGCGATCCTGCGCGCCGACGCGGTGGTCCTCGCCGATGCGATCGAGTTCCTGACTGCGGCCGCATCGATGGCTGCAGGCCTCGATCCGGCGGTCATCGTGTACGACCCGGTGCCGGCGCTGCTGGTGCGCCGCGCCGGGCGGGAGCGGGCGCAGCTGCTGGTGCAATCGACTCACCGTGGCCGCTTCCAGCGCTTCCTCGCGGCCTGGCGGCAGGCGCTCTCGGCGCAGCGCGTGTCGAAGGTGCACTGGATCCTCGACGTCGATCCGCTCGAGCTGTGACGGGTGCATCCCTCGCCGCGCACCGGATACGCACGCATTGCGCAGTGCAAAACAGGTCCCTGAACGATCGCCGCGCCAAGTAAACTAGCGCACTTGATGCCGTACGACACTGGCAATACGAACGATGGCCCCGTCAGACCTTAAATCCGCGTGTATCGCACTGCTGGAACAGGCGCTCGCCGCCGTCGCGCCCGGCAACGGCGTCGCGGTGCAGCTCGAGCGGCCGAAGCAGCGCAGCCATGGCGACTACGCCTGCAACCTGGCGATGCAGCTGGCGAAGTCGCTGGGTCGCCCGCCGCGCGAGATCGCGGCACAGCTGATCGCAGCGCTTCCGGCGTCCGACACCCTCGAAAAGGCCGAGATCGCCGGCCCGGGGTTCATCAATCTCACCGTGTCGCGCGCGGCACGGCGGGCCGTCGTCCACGTGGTGCGCGGCGAGGGCGCGGCCTACGGTCGGCGCTCGCCCTCGCCGCGGCAGCGGGTACAGGTCGAGTTCGTGTCGGCAAACCCCACCGGGCCGCTGCATGTCGGCCACGGCCGCGGCGCTGCCTATGGCGCGAGCCTGGCCAACGTGCTCGAGGCCGTCGGCTGCGACGTGAGCCGCGAGTACTACGTGAACGATGCAGGCCGGCAGATGGACATCCTCGCGCTGTCCACCTGGCTGCGCTATCTCGACCACGCTGGCCAGTCCATCGAGTTTCCGCCCAACGGCTACCAGGGCGACTACGTGCGCGAGATGGCACGGTCGCTGGCCGCCGCGCATGGTGACACCTTCGTCCGCCCGGCTGCTACGGTCGTCGAGGGTACGCCCGGCCTGCCGCCGGCCGGCGACGACGACCCCGCATCGAAGGCGCGACGCGAGACCCATCTCGATGCGCTGATCGACGCCGCGAAGCGGCTGCTCGGCGACGGCTATGCGGTGGTACACAGCCACGCGCTCGACACCCAGCTCGGCGACTGCCGTGATGATCTCGACGGCTTCGGGGTCACCTTCGACCGCTGGTATTCGGAGCGGTCGCTGTTCGATGGCGGCGCGGTCGCACGCGCGGTCGAACGCCTGCAGGCAGCCGGGCACCTGTACCGCGAGAACGGCGCCCTGTGGTTCCGCTCGACAGCCTTCGGCGACGAGAAGGACCGTGTGGTCCAGCGCGACAACGGTGCGTTCACGTATTTCGCCTCCGACATCGCCTATCACCTCGACAAGTTCGAGCGCGGCTTCGACCGCGTGATCGACGTCTGGGGCGCCGACCACCACGGCTATATTCCGCGCGTGATGGGCGCGCTGCGCGCGAGCGGCGCCGACGCAGACCGCCTGACCGTCGCGCTGGTGCAGTTCGCGGTGCTCTACCGCAACGGCGAGAAGGTCTCGATGTCGACCCGCTCCGGCCAGTTCGTCACGCTGCGCGAACTGCGCGGCGAGGTCGGCAACGATGCCGCGCGCTTCTTCTACGTGCTGCGCAAGAGCGACCAGCACCTCGACTTCGACCTCGACCTCGCCAAGTCGCGCTCGAACGAGAATCCCGTCTATTACATCCAGTATGCGCATGCACGCATCTGCAGCGTGTTCGAGGCGTGGACAGGCGAGGCGGGGCAGGCCGGCCTGCTTGCGCTCGACGGGGTGGACCTCTCGCCCCTCGAGCACCCGCACGAACTGGCGCTGATCGATCGGCTCTCCGCGTGGCCTGAAGTGCTCGAAGGCGCGGCCGGCGAACTCGCGGTGCACGGCATCGCGTTCTACCTGAAAGACCTCGCGAGCGACTTCCACAGCTACTACAACGCCGAGAAGGTCCTGGTCGACGACGCTTCGCTGCGGCTGGCCCGGCTGGCGCTGCTCGACGCGGTGCGCACCGTGCTCGCCGCCGCCCTCGCACTGCTCGGCGTATCCGCGCCGGCGCGCATGTAGCCCGCCTTATGTCCACCCAGCCCGAGCTGCCACGATGAGCCGCGACTACAAGAAACCCGAACCCCGGGGCCGGAGCGGGACGATGGTGCTGGGTGTATTCATCGGCCTCGTGCTCGGGCTGGTTGCAGCGCTGGCGATCGCCTTCTACCTGAACCGCGCGGCCAATCCGTTCGCGGTACGCGACAAGCCAGCGGCAACGGTGCAGGCACCGGGCAAGGCTGCCACGGCGGATCCGGGCAAGCCCGCCGCCCCCGGCGAGACCGCTGCGCCGGAGCCGGGCAAGGCCACCGCGAACACCAAACCGCGCTTCGATTTCTACACGATCCTCCCCGGCGTCGAGCAGCCGGCGACCGACCAGGACCTGCGCAACCGGGGCGCCGACGCGAAGGCCGCCACGCAGGAGCGCTTCTTCCTCCAGGTCGGTGCCTTCCAGAACGCACAGGATGCAGACAACCTGAAGGCACGGCTCGCGCTGATGGGGCTCGAAGCCGCGATCCAGACGGCCAATCTCGGCGAAAAGGGTATCTGGCATCGCGTCCGCCTGGGGCCTTATGATGATGCGGACGCGCTTGGCCGGGTACGCGGCCAGCTCGCCGCCAACGGAATCGAGGCGGCGTCCATCAAGGTCCGCGAGCAAAAACCGTAACGACGTTGCTGGCACCCCGCGTGCCCCACCGGAGATCCAACCATGTTCAAGACCCTGATCCACGCCTTGCTGCTGGCGGCCTTCGTGAGCCTCGGCGCACCTGCGGTCGCCCAGCCACTGGTCGCGGGCAAGGACTACCGCGTGCTGCAGCCGGCGCAGCCGGTCGATAACCCGAAGCGGATCGAGGTCATCGAGTTCTTCTGGTACGGATGCCCGCACTGCTTCGACCTGCAGCCGGCAATAAAGGCCTGGCTCAAGAAGAAATCGCCAGACATCGAAGTGCGCCGCGTGCCCGCCGTGTTCCGTGAGAGCTGGCTCCCGCACACCCGGCTGTTCTATACGCTCGAGGCGATGGGACAGCTCGACCGCCTGCATGACGACGTATTCAAGGCGATCCATGAACAGAAGACCGACCTCGGCGATCTCGGCAGGATGCAGGCCTGGGTCGGCAAGAATGGCGTTGATCCGAAGCAGTTCGCCGAGGTCTACGGTTCGTTCGGCGTCGACAGCCGCGTGCAGCGCGCGATCCAGATGAGCAAGGCCTACCAGCTGTCGGGTACGCCTTCGCTGGTGGTCAACGGCCGCTACCTCACCTCTCCCTCGATGACCCAGGGCCACGAGCGTACGTTCCAGGTGATCGAGCAGCTCGCGGCACAGATCCGCAGCGGCGCCCTGCCGGCGAAGTGATCACGGGGCGGCGATGCCTGGCGTTGGGGCCGTTGCCGCGTCGATGCACGACGCGTACAGCCTTCGACAGGACGGGCAGGTGACCGCTTGAAGCCGGCCGGCACCGGGCCGGTCTTCATCACCGGCGGTTCGGCTGGCATCGGCCGTGCACTGGCCGAATACCATGCCTCGCGGGGCGAGACCGTCGGCATCACTGGCCGGCGCGCAGAGCCTCTTGCCTCGATGGCGGCAGCCTGGCCCGGCCGTATCGTCCCGATGACGGTCGATGTCCGCGACGCATCCGCGATGCAGGCGCAGGCGTCATGGTTCATCGAACGCTGCGGCTGCCCGTCGCTGGTCTATGCGAACGCCGGCATCAGCATCGGTACCCTGACCGAGCACGCTGGCGACGCCGACGTGTTCCGCGAGATCATGGAAACCAACGTGCTCGGGATCGTGCATGCGTTCGCGCCGTTCATCGCGCCGATGCAGGCTGCCGGCGGTGGCACGCTGGTCGGGATCGCCAGCGTGGCAGGCCTGCGCGGCCTGCCAGGGGCGGGCGCCTATGCCGCCTCCAAGGCCGCCGCGATCGCCTACCTCGAGTCCCTGCGCATCGAGTGCCGGTCCACTGGCATCCGCGTGGTGACGATCTGCCCGGGCTACATCGCGACCGGCATGACCGAGCGCAACCCCTACCCGATGCCGTTCCTGCTCACCGCCGGCGACGCTGCCCAGCGCATCGCCCGCGTCGCGGCCCGGGGCCGCGCCTTCGCCATCGTACCGTGGCAGATGGCCATCGTCGGGCGCGTGATGAAGCTCATGCCAGACTGGCTGTGGGACCGTGCACTCGCAGGCATGGCACGCAAGCCGCGCCACGGCTGAGCGCACTGCACGTCGGCCAGCGACTTCAGCCGAAGAAGCCGGCCGCGAGCAGTTCCTCGGTCAGTGCCCGATAGTCGCGCGCACCCGGGCTCGCCGGCGAGTGGCCGAACACGTCCTTGCCGTACATCGGACTCTCGGCGAGCGCGACGTTCTCGGCGATACGCGTCTTGCACAGGCTGGCGCCGTAGCGCCGTGCGAGTTCGTCCTGCACGCCTGCGGCCAGCCTGCGCCGCGCATCGTAACGGGTGATCACGACCCGGCGCACGAACTTGCGGTTGAGCCGCTGCTCGAGCACGTTGAGCGCGGAATCGAGCCGGTGCACGCCCTGCAGTGACAGGTAATCGGCCGACACCGGGATCAGCACGCTGTCGGCCGCGATCAGGGCGTTGAGCGTGAGCACCCCCAGCATCGGGCAACAATCGATGAACACCGGGCCGCGGTGCTGCGTTTCTTCGAGCATCGCGGCAATGCCCTGGCGCAGCTTGCCCGAGATGCCTGCGTCGGAGGCATGCAGCGCATCCACCTTCGACAGGTCGGGCGCTCCCGGCAGCAACCGCACGCCTTGGGCTGTCTCGCGCAGCATGCCGGCCAACGGCTTGTTCTCCGCGAAGAAGGAATAGCAGCTGTCGCCCTTCGCGAATGCGCGCTGCCCGAACGCAAGGGTCAGATGGGCCTGCGGATCGAGGTCGATCGCCATCGTCGCAAGGCCTCGCTGCGCCACCGCCGTCGACACGTTGAGCGTCGTCGTGGTCTTGCCGACGCCACCCTTCTGGTTGAAGACCGCGATGACGCTCAAGGGATCGGTCGCATCAGGCTCGGGCGCGCTGCAGCGTCGACGCGAGGAACGCCTCGATGGCGTGCTCGACCGTGGCCGGACCGTCCGCGGAAGGTGCCAGTGCAGTCGACGCAGGATAGAAATGGCCGACGCCCGGGATACGATGCGCGGTGACGGGCAGCCCGACCGCACCTGCATGCTCGACCAGTGCCGGCGCCTGCTCGCGTACATAATCGAGGTCGTTCTCGCCCCACAGCGCAAGCACCGGCGGCTCGCCTGGCAGGCCGCTGACATGGCGCTTGAGTTCGTCCAGGCCGAGATAACCGGAGAGGCAGACCACCGCAGCGGCTTCGGCCTGGCGCGCGAAGACCGCGTGCATCGCCGAGCGGCCGCCAGCGGAAAAACCGCCGACCGCGATCCGCGACGGATCCACCGCCAGACGCACGGCATTGGCACGAACCCAGCCGATCGCCGCGGTGAAGTCGACGGCAGCCGCCTCGATGCCGTTGGCGACCATTTCGCTCGTCGCCGGCGGCAGGTTCATCTGCCGGCGCACCACGTCGAGCCGCGAACGGGGCACGTTGTCAGGGTTCACCAGCACCGGGATCGTGCCCGGATCGGGATCTTCCGGGATCAGCCGGTAATCGATCGAGAAGCAGACGTAGCCACGCTCGGCGAACCGACGGCAGTATTCGGCGACCGGGGTGTTCTTCGGGCCGTCCTCCTGCACCGTGTCGTCTTCCCTCGAACCCCGATGAAAGGCGCCACCGAAGGCGAGGATCAGCGCCGGCCAGCCGCCTGCTGCCCGCAGCGTGACCGGCGGATGGTAGATGTCGAGCCGCAGGGGCCGCTGGCGCGGATCGTCACTGGTGAAGCGCACGCCGGCGCGCGAGTACTCTACATCGCGGGTGACCTTGCAGCCTGCCCCGTTTGCCCTGCTCGACTGCCCGTCCATCCGTCCCCCAGCAACGAATCTACCGACTCTTCGCCTGCGCGCGCGGCGAGGTCGGATCATTTGCAATGCGATGGAATCGATATACACCGATTGTCCAAGCCGCGTCGGCTGGTCGTCAATCATTTCCAGCCGGTCCGGGGCGATGCCTCGCCCGTGGCTCACATGACCACCCCTCGCCGTGGCACACGGTTTAGCATGGGCCTTCGAACGCGCGCATTCGAAGGCCCGCAACGACGGAGGCATTGCCATGAATCGACTGAACACCATCCTGCACGGCCTGCTACTGGTGGCTGCGCTCGCCGGCGGCCCGACGCTGGCCCAGGCATTTCCGTCCAAGCCGATCCGGTTGATCGTCGGCTATCCGCCCGGTGGCGGCATCGACTTCGCCGCACGCGTCGTGCAGGCACCGCTGCAGGACGCGCTGAAACAGTCCCTGGTCATCGACTACAGGCCGGGCGCAGGCGGCACGATCGCCGCGGCGGAGCTGACCCGCGCGAATGCCGACGGCTACACGCTGCTGGTCGCCAATACCGGCCCGTTCGCGATAGCGCCCTACCTGCAGGCGAAGATGCCCTACGACCCGGTGAAGCAGTTCACCTACATCGGGCAGATCAGCCAGGGCAGCTACATCGCGGTCACGCGCGCCGACCATCCGGCCAGGGACCTGCGTGACTTCATCGGGTGGGCGAAGGCCAATGCCGGCAAGGCGAACTTCGCCTCGGGCGGCGCCGGCACGTCCACCCACCTCAACGGCGAACTGATGAATGCCGCGACCGGGCTTGCGCTGACCCATGTGCCCTACAAGGGCAGCGCGCCGGCGATCGCCGAACTGCTGGGCGGCCAGACCCAGGTCATGATCGATGCCGGCAGCGCGCTGCTGCCGATGATCCGGGCCGGAAAGCTGCGCGCGCTCGCAGTCACCGGCGCCAGGCGCGACCCGCAGCTGCCCGACGTACCGTCGGTGCGTGAACTCGGGCTGGGCGCGATGGAATCGGTCGGGTTCCAGGGGCTGGTCGGTCCGGCGGGCATACCGAAGGATGTGGTGGCCGTGCTGTCGACTGCGCTGGCACGTGCACTCGACACGCCAGATGTGCGCGCGAAGTTCGCCGGCGTCGGCGCCGAGGTGAGCCCGCTCGGTGCGGACGCGTTCGGTGCATTCGTCCGCGCCGAGAATGAGAAGTGGGCAACGCTGATCCGCACGCGCAAGCTGCAGCTCGACTGACCCTGCAGGTGAGGGCGCGGGCGGACCCGCACAGGGCAGGCTGGCGGGACGGTACGCCGCCCCTTTAGCCGCCCCTTGTATCGCCCCTGGCGCGCTCAGCCCGCGAGCTGCTGGCGCAGCCAGCGCCAGGCCGCCGGCCCCCATTCGCGTTCGTTGCGGGCCGCGATATGGCCGTCGTTGGCGTAGATGCGGGCCACGCGCCCGGTTGCCGGGCCGCTTTCGAGCAGCAGGTAGATATTGCCGATCGGGGTGAGGTGGTCGACCTTGCCGTTGACCAGGTACATCGGCATGGTCAGCTGGTCGAGCAGGCCCTGGTCTTTCAGCGACCAGCGCAGGAACTCCTCGCGCTGGGCCGCCTCGGTCATCGGCTTCACCGGCGGCCGCGTGCCGCGCGGGCCGAACCAGTTGGTGCGCGCACGCTCTTCGGCTGCGCGCCGCGCCTCGGCCCGTTCCTCGTCGGTGCCCCAGTAACCGGCGCCGCCCGGCGCGCAGGAGATCAGTGCCTTGATGCGTGCATCGTGCGCGGCCAGGCGGATCACCCACAGCCCGCCACGACTCACGCCGAATGCACCCAGCCGGCTACCGTCGATCTCGGGCCGCGACTGCAGCAGGTCGAGCGCCGCCTGCCAGGCCACCACCGACTCGGGCGCATGCGGGAAACTGGTCTGCCCGGTCCCGGGTGCATCGACCACCAGCGACGCGATGCCTTCGGCCATCGCACCGTCGGCGTACTTCTCGCGGTCTTCCTTGTACATGTCGCCGCCGCACATCACGAGCACGGCCGGCACCTTGTTCGTCGCCGATGCGTGCTTCGGGATGCGCAGGTGGCCGGTGGCATGCATGCCGTCGCGCGACACGCGCACCACCTCGGGCGGATGCTCGCCGAGCGCGGCCGCGCGTTCGAAGCAGCGCAGGTAGTCCTCGTAGGATTTCGTCTTGATCGCGCTCATGGTCGGCGGGCAGATGGTCGAACCGGACCAGTACGGCGACGGGAAGCGCGCGATGCTGTAGTAGGTCTTGGCATGCAGGAAGCCGCTGCGCGCAGCCGCGCTGTCACCGTGCGTCAGTGCCGCTTCCGCTTCAGCTTCGTAGCGCGCGGCCACCGCGCTCCAGGTCGGCACCCAGTCCTCGTCCTCGGTGCTCTTCAGCACCTTGACCGTCTCCAGCATCGGCCCGATGTCGTCCACCAGGTTGAACCAGCGGCGATAGAACCCGCCGGTCGCCACCACGAACGGGTCCTCGTCTCCACGCACCGGCAGCGCGGCCATCTGGGCAGCCTTGTCCACAGCACTCATGTTCGATCCTCCGGAAGAATTGCCACGACTACGGCCACGACCGTGGCGGCAGGAAGGACATGATAATGGTCCGGCACCGGTCGTAGCGAATGCCGGATGGCCGGGCGCTTCGGGAAAAGGATCACAATGCGATACCTTCCGCGCATCGCCTCGTTCCTCCCCCCACCTTCGCCGCCGCCACGCCATGGCCAGCACCGACCTGTTCGAACTCGCGCGCCTCGCACAGCGCGAGCGCACGCTGCCGCGCGCGTCGCTCGCGCTGATGCAGCGCAAGCTCGACCGGCTCGCCGCGAAGTTCAACGAGACCGCGGAACTCGAAGCGACCCTGCCGCGGCGCGAACGCCTGAGCGTGGGCATCGCGCTGGTCTGCCGCCCGTGGACGTTGTCCGCGACCGCGGCGCTGCGCCGGAGCTGAGCACATGGCACGCGTACATCCGGAGGGCTGGCGCGAACTGGCGAACGCGGGGGCCGCCGAGCGGGAACTGCAGACGCTCGGCCAGCTGGCCGGCGGGCTGCCCGGTGACTACACCGTCTACCATGGTGTGCACTGGACGCGCATCGAGCAGAAGGGCCGTGCAATCTTCGGCGAGATCGACTTCGCGATCGTCGGCCCGACCGGCAAGCTGCTGCTGGTCGAGCAGAAGACCGGCTTCCTGCACGAGTCCGACGACGGCCTCGTGAAGCGCTATGCCAGCGGCGAGAAGCACGTCGCCTTCCAGATGGCACGCTCGACCGACGCACTGCATGCGCGGCTGCGCCAGTTCTGCAAGGGCGAGACCACGTACGTCGACGCGGTCCTGTACTGCCCCGACTACACGGTGAAGGATCCCGGCACGGCGGGCATCGATCCTTCACGCATCATCGATGCGAAGCGCAAGGACCGGCTGGTGTCGACCATCCTCGAACTGCTGCCGCCCGCCGGGCCCGGCAACGAGGTACTACCCTCGCGCGACAAGGTGCATCGGTTCCTCGGCGACATCCTGCAACTGGTGCCGGAGGTGAATGCCTTCGTGAGCGAGGCCGAGACGCTCTACACCCGGCTCTCCGGCGGACTCGCGCACTGGGCACGCCGCATCGACTGCGATCCGTTCCGGCTGCGCGTCATCGGCACCGCCGGCTCGGGCAAGACCCAGCTTGCGCTCGCGGTGTTCCGCGATTCGGTGGCCGCCGGGCTGAAGCCGCTGTTCGTCTGCTACAACCGGCCGCTGGCCGACCATGTCGCGCGCATCGCGCCGCAGGGCGGCGACGTGGTCACCTACCACCAGCTCGGCGACCGCGTCGCCCGCTCGCTCGGCCAGCGTCCCGACTTCAGCCAGCCCGGCGCCTTCGCCCGACTGGAACAGACGCTGGATGCATGGCAGCCGGACGAGGCGTCCCGCATCGACGTGCTGATCATCGACGAGGGCCAGGATTTCCAGCCCGGCTGGGCGACGAACCTGCTGCGGCTGCTGCGTCCCGGGGGCCGCGCCTGGTGGCTCGAGGATCCGATGCAGAACCTGTACGGCCGGCCGGAAGTACCGCTGCCCGGCTGGACCAGCCTGCGCTCGGAGATCAACTACCGCACGCCGCGCGGGATCGTCGACACGCTCAACCGGATGCTGCCGCTGCCGCACCCGATGGAAGCCGGCAGCCCGGTCGACGGCTACGAGGTCGAGATACTCACCTATGCCGACACCGCCGAACTGATCGCGAAGACGATCACCGCAGTCACCCGCTGCATCGGGCTGGGCTTTCGCCGATCGCATGTGGCCGTGGTTACCTACCGCGGGCGGGAGAGTTCGCGCCTCGCGCCGTTCGACCGCCTGGGTCCCTACCCGCTGCGCGCACCGACCGGCCGCTACGACCTGCTCGGCAATCCGACGGTCACCGAAGGCGACGTGCTGATCGATTCGGTGCACCGCTTCAAGGGCCAGGCCGCGCCCTGCGTAGTGCTGACCGAGATCGACTTCGACACGCTCGACGAACGCGCGGTGCGGCGAATCTTCGTCGGCGCCACGCGGGCCACGATGAAGCTCGTTCTGGTCGCTTCGGAAGCGTCGGCGAAGGTGCTGCAGGCCCGGCTCGACGGCTGGTCTTCCGGGCTGGCCGGCACGATGCCCACCCAGCCCTGAAGCGTCCTGCGCCACGGCAGAGCGCCGCTTCGCAGCGCCCGGGCAGGCAGGCATGCGCGCACGCCCCATGCGCTAGACTGGCTGCCCGTGCATCAACGGAGCACCGATGAGTCCGTCTACTTCGACCGCACCGATCGAGCTGTCCGCCGAGATCTCGCGCGCGTCGCGCCTGTTCGACGAGATGCGCGCAGGCAGCGCAGATCCGCCCGGGGTGTCGCGTGCTTCCTGGGGGCCCGGCGAGCAGATGGCGCACGACCTCGCGCGCGGCTGGGCGGGCGAGATCGGGCTCGAATGCAGCGTCGACTTCGCTGGCAACCTGTACATGACCCTGCCCGGCCGCGACCGCAGCGCACCCTGCGTGATGTTCGGCTCGCACATGGACGCAGTGCCGCATGGCGGCAACTTCGACGGTGCCGCGGGCGTGGTGGCCGGTCTGGTTTCACTGGCGTGGCTGCGCCGCGCCAGCATCGCGCCGCGCATGGACGTGACCGTGATGGCGATTCGCGGCGAGGAGCTGTCGTGGTTCCCGGCACCCTACCTCGGCAGTCGCATGGCCTTCGGCCGGGTCGAGTCCGAGGTCGTCGACACCGTGGTGCGCTTCGATTCCGGCCGCACGCTGGCCGAACACATGCGCGAGGGCGGCTTCGATCCGGAGGCGGTGAAGGCGGGCCGGCGCCAGCTGGACCCGGCGCGCATCGCCGCCTACATCGAAGTGCACATCGAACAGGGACCGTGGCTGGTCGACATAGGGCGCCGCTGCGCCGTGGTCACCGGCATCCGCGGCAACCATCGCTACAAGCACGGACGCGCGCTCGGGCAGTACGGGCATGCCGGCGGCGTGCCCCGGCTGGCGCGGCGCGATGCGCTGCTGGCGGCAGTCGAGTGGGCCCATGGCGTCGAAGCACTCTGGAAGGCATTCGAGGCTGCGGGACGCGACCTGGTCTGCACGATCGGACAGTTCCATACCGACGCTGCGCACCACACGATGACCAAGATCCCGGGCGAGGTCCGTTTCTCGCTCGACATCCGCAGCTACGACGATGCGGTGCTGGCCGACCTGCACGCGGCACTGTCAGCCGATGCACGCCGCATCTCGCAGGAGCGCGGCGTCGCGCTGGAACTCGGGCCATACACGAAGGCAGCCGCCGCAGTGATGGATCCCGCGCTCGTCGCCCTCGCCCGGCGCAAGGCGTCCGAACTGGGCATCGACGCACCCGACATGGCGAGCGGTGCCGGGCACGACTGCATGATCTTCGCCGCCGAGGGCGTACCCTGCGCGATGGTGTTCATCC
>CAMDXD010000066.1 GCA_945877995.1 Bordetella parapertussis | reverse complement strand
CGGGCGGGGTGTGGCGCGCTCGACGATCGGGGTGCGGTTGATGACGGGCGATGGAGGCGACATCGAGCGCCGTCGGGCCGGGCTGGCCAGCCGATCCAGGGCCGATGGTGGCCTGCGGTGCATTGGCGCGAGGCTGGCCGGCTGCAGGCACCAGCGCTTGGGGCTGGCAGGGGTGTTTGAAAGTACTGTCAGCCTGTTGCTGCCCAGTTCCGACAGACTCCCGCTGGCGATCCGGCACCCGATCTGCAATCATGAAGCTACGCACAGACCGCGTGGTGGGCCGCGCGGCACAATAGATGCTCACGCCATTTAAAAGGACGGCATGAAACCCAGAATCGCGGTACTCGGAGGAGGCGCCATCGGCAGCAGTGTCGCGGCCGACCTGGCGCGGATCGGGGAGGACGTCACCCTGGTCGACCAGTGGCCCGCGCACGTGGAGGCGATCAACACGAACGGGCTGCGCGTGGTGATGTCCGACGACGACTTCACCGTGCGGCTGCCGGCGCTCCACCTGTGCGACCTCGCCTTCGCGCGCGAGACATACGACCTCGTCCTGCTCGCCACCAAGGGCTACGACACGCGCTGGATGACCGAGCTGATCCAGCCGTATCTCGCCCAGGGCGGCATGATGGTAGGCCTGCAGAACGGCATGGGCGACGAGGACATTGCCTCGATCGTCGGGCGCGAGCGCACGCTGGGCTGCGTGGTCGAACTCTCCGCCGAGGTGTTCACGCCCGGCCTGGTGCAGCGCAATACCACGCGCGCCACCACCTGGCTGGGCTTCGGCGAACTCGACGGCCGCACCAGCGAGAGGCTGCTGTGGCTGCAGCAGCTGATGGGTTGCACCGCGAGCGTGTCGATCACCGGCAACGTCAGCGGCGCGAAGTGGACCAAGCTTGTCAACAGCTCGATGATCCTCTCGGTGTTCGGTATGCTGGGGCTGCAGTCGTGGCAGGCCACCGATCGACCCGATGTGTTCCGGCTCTGCATCCAGGTCGGTCGAGAGACGGTGGCGGTGGGGGCGGCCGCGGGCCTGCGGCTGGAACCCATCTTCGGCTTCACGTCCGAGCAGTTCCACGGGTCCACGGACGAGACGATCGAAACGCTGCTGCGCGCGGTGCTGGGGCACCTCGGCCCGAATGCGCGCAAGGCACGCGGCGTGGTGCTGCAGGACTACGCGAAGGGACGGCGCACCGAGGTGCAGGCGCTCACCGGCGTGGTGGTGGGCAAGGGGCGCGCGCTGGGCGTGCCAACGCCGGCGAACGCGGCTGTTCTCGAGGTGAACCGGCGCATCGACGCCGGACTGCTCCAGCCCGACCCCTCGAACGTGGCGCTTGCCGAGGCGCTGATCGCGGCGGCGACCGATGCCGGTGGCGCGGGCGCATGAGATCGGCCGACCCCCTGCGCGGCCGAGTCCGCCCCGAAAACCCATCGGACGCTGGACGCCCTCCCGCGCGAGCCGAGAGTCGCCGGGAGCGCGCGCGGCCAATCCCGCGCCGCGCGGCGCCCTCCCTGCTGCTGGCCCTGCTGGTCGCGGCATCGCACGGCGCGCTCGCGCAGACGCCCGCCGACTACCCGCGCAAGCCGATCCGGCTGATGGTGCCCTTCTCGCCCGGCGGCCCGGTCGACATCGTCGCACGCAGCCTCACGCCGCGCATGGGGGAAGTGCTCGGGCAGTCGATCGTCGTCGACAACCGCGGCGGTGCAGGCAGCGTGATCGGCACCGAGGCGATCGCCCGGGCGGCCCCCGACGGCTACTCGCTCCTGATGGTGTCGGCCAGCTTCGTGATGAACCCGGCGCTGGTGAAGAAGCTGCCCTACGATTCGGTGCGCGACTTCGCCTTCGTCACCGTGCTGGCCGAGGTGCCCTCGGCGATCGTCGTGCATCCGTCGTTGCCCGCGCGCAGCGTGAAGGATCTGGTCGCCCTCGCGCGCAAGCGCCCGGGCGAGCTGGCCTACTCCAGCCCGGGCTACGGCGCGCTGGGGCACATGGCCGCGGAATACCTGGGCTCGCTCACCGACACCCGTATGCTGCACGTGCCGTACAAGGGCGCCGGGCCGGCGGCGGTGGATCTGATGGCAGGCCACGTGCAGATGCTGATCGCCGCGCTGCCGGGCGTGGTCGGGCCGACGCGCGACGGCAAGCTGCGCATGCTGGCGCAGACCGGCCGCCAGCGATCGGCGGCGATGCCCGAGATCCCCACCACGATCGAGGCCGGATTGCCCGACTTCGTGGTGACCAGCCCGTTCGGCCTGCTGGCTCCGGCAGGTACGCCGCGCGCGATCGTCAACCGGGTGCGCTCGGCGGCGCTCGCCGCGATGGACGAGCCGGTGGTCGCGCGGCGCCTCGCCGACCTCGGTGCCGACCGTGTCGGCAGCACGCCCGAGGAGCACGAGGCGCTCACCCGCGCGGAGATCACGCGCTGGATCAGGGTGGCGCGAGAGGCGAAGGTCGAGGGGCAGTGATACCGCTTCCCCAGACCCAGGCTCGCCCCGGTCGGCGATGTGCGCCAGCCCGGCTATAGTGCGTCGCCCGCGACCCAGGTCTGCACCTTGCTGCTGGAGCGCGGCAGCGCGGTGAACCCGGCCAGCGGCGGAATCTCCGAGATGCGCGCCCCCACCTGGCGCAGTACCTTCTCCGGCTGGTGATGCAGTTCCTCGGCGGTGCGCTGCTCGCGCGGCTTGAGCTGCGCCTCGAGGTGCACGCCGATGTGGCGCGCCCACTGCACGATGGCGTGGCCGAACCGCGACTGGGTTTGGTCGTACGCGCCCAGGGCCTCGTCCAGCGTCGCCCGGTCGGCCAGGCGGTTGGCCAGTTCGTAGGCGTCCAGCGCCGCCTTGGTGACCCCCATTCCCACGTGCGGGCGAGCCACGAACGCGGCATCGCCCAGCAGCGCGACCCGGCCGAAGACCATGGTCGGCGACTCGAGGTCGAAGATCGCCTGGAAGAACGGCTGGGCGGTGAGGTCGAGCATCTCGGCCACCGGCGCGGCGAACTTCGCACGCCCGATCGCGCGCATGTTCGCGATCTCCTCGGGCCGGATCAGCGGCGGGGCGATCGCGGTTCCGTGACAACGCCCGCGCGCATCGGTGCACAGCTTGGCCAGCGCGTCCTCGCGACCGATCGGGTGGTACCAGACGAAGTTGTAGCCGCGGTGGCCGGGACGGGTGTCGCCGCCTGCGCCCGGCACCGGGTAGGCGAGCATCATCTCGCCCTCGGGCAGGCAGAACACGTACCGGTCGAACAGCTGCGCGTGCAGCGCTGGCGGGAACTCCGCCTCGGGGATCATCCCCCGCCACGCCACGTAGCCCGAGAACCGCGGCTGCGCCTGGGGCGCGAACTGGGCGCGCACTGTCGAGCGGATTCCGTCCGCGCCCACGAGCAGGTCGCCCTGCAGGCGCCGCCCGTCGGCGAGGATCGCGGTCACGCCGCGATCGTCCTGCTCGACGCGTGCGAGCTGCGCGTTGAGGTGGTAGTGACGAGCGGGCAGGATGTCTTTCAAACGGTTGTAGAACCAGGCCCAGGAACTCTGCCGCTGGCTCACGTCCAGCGAGAGCGAGCAGCTGCCGTCGCGCTCCATCACGTAGCGGCGCCGGATCGGCACGCCGATGTCCTCGTCGACCTCGATGCCCAGGTGCTGCAGCACGGCGAACATCTCGTCGTGCGTGCCCAGCCCGGCCCCTCTGCTCGCCAGATCGTCGCCGGTTTTCTCGCAGACCTCGACCTCCCAGCCGATCCTGCGCAGGCACCCCGCAGCAAACAGCCCACCCAGGGACCCGCCGATGATGATCGCCCTGCCCGTCCGCGCACCGCTCATCCGTGCCACTCCCGTCCTGTGCCCGCGGCCACCACGACCACTGCAGCCTCATATTAGCGCGCCGGGCCGCCTGCCTCTACGGCGCCAGCCGGCCAGCCCCGCGGCAGCGGGGTGCCTGGCGTGTGTCCGGTTCAAGTTTCCGCCACCTGGGTCGTAATCTGCCCTGTCAGCCTCCTCGGGGATGCCCCGCAGGCGTTGACGGCGCGACCCGTCGCCCGCGCCGTGGACCCGGGCGGATAAAGTCTCGGGCACGCTTCGGCAGTGGAGGCACGCGCGCGGCGCCCCTCGGCGCGACGGTCTCCTGGGGTATCGATGCAACTTCAATACATGATTCCCGCGTTGTTGGCCGTCGTGGCCTTGCTGTTGCCGGCGCACGCGCCCGCCGAGAGTCTCGTCGGCGATCCTCGCACCACGCCGACGGAAGTCGAGCTAGCCGGTTTCGAGGCAGCCGTGCGCAAGTACGGCGGGACCTTACTGGAGAATCTGTACGGTCCGGGCTGCGGACAACGCCTTCGCCCGCTGCTGACCGGCGGCAGGAAGGCGACCTGCGTCGTCAAGTACTCGGCTTCGCTCGACCAGCCGCTGGAACTGCCGGCCGTTCTGGTGTTCCAGCCGAACCACCACTACTGGGGCAGCCAGACCCCTGTAAGCCCGCCGCGGGAGCGCGGCATCTACCTGTACCGGTTCAGCGGCGGCGTGCTGGTACCCGACCAACTGGGCGTGTACCGGACCAGCCAGCCGGAGCGGGGCAGGCTGGTCGTGCGGCCCTCGCAGGTCGTTTCCTGGAGCGTGGTCGTCTCGAACGACGAGCGGTCTCCCGGCCATGAATCGGTGCCGTTCATCGAGTCGCTGATCACGCCAGCCGGCACCCGCATCTTCCACTGCAAGGTCCACGGGTTCCGCTGCGATCCGCCCAAAGTCACGCAGAGCAACCAGTGGGGTCTGTGCGAGGGGCTCACAAAAACCTATGACAACAAGGGCGCGCTGGCAAGGACCTCCGCGTACCCGCACGACCCGCTGCCCGGCACTGGCTGCGAAGCCAGGGCGATCATCGTGGGCGAGCAGTCCTGGGAGACGATGTTCCGCCGGTCCGTGTCTCCGCCGCAGGGGAAAACGACCTTCACCTCGATCGGCAACTCCTGGCAGATCCAGGACAGCGATCCGCCTGGTGTCTACCGGATCGAAGTCCGGATGTCCGGGCAACTGATCGGCGCGCTCGATTTCGAGGTGCAGCGATGAGCCTTCCTTCGTGCCAGCGGCCAGCGCGCACTCGTGCGCGCGCGCCGTGGTATTGCCGCGCGCTGCTCGCGTTCGCCGGTGCCATGGCGGTGGCCCTGCCACCGCTGCCGGTGCTGGCTCTGGTGCAGACCACCAACGAGAGGACCCCGACCTGGATCACGTTTCCGCACCGGGTGAAGTCCTCGGCGCCGGGTGACGCGGTCTACAGAGGCATGGCGCTGTTCTGCGAATTCCCCGAGCAGTTCGCCCCTCGCACCCCTAACCCGCGCTGGGCGGAGGAGCGCCCCTGGCGGCGGCATTTCGTGGAACGCATGAACCCTGCGTTCTCGCGCTGCCTGATACGCGTGTTCGCCACCTGGCCGGAGTTCGCCGATCCTGAAATCGAGGCGGTCTTGCGATTGACGTTCGAGAAGGCGCTGCCGCCGAAGATCGGCCTCGTGCCGGTGGGCGACCGGCAGGTGGAGATGAAGCAGTTCATCTTCCAGAGCAAGGGTACGGGCTTCCGACTGCCGGACCTCACCGGTTCGCCCGACCAGGGCGTGACCTTCCAGCTGACGATCCACGGCAAGCTGGTCGGGGAAGTTGGCATGCAGATCGACTCGAACCACGTGCTGCGCATCCGGGAAGTCCGCCGCCAGGATCTCGACGACAGCCCGATCCGGCGCGGATGGGACCTGCGATGAGCCACCCTCGGCGAAGGCTGGTGGCGCTGGCAGTTGGGCTGCTGCTGGGGGCGATCCCGCTTGCACAGGCGAAGGGCGGACGCGGCACCGTTCGCCTTTACAAGGCTAACGGTCGCTATGCCGGCCGCGTCGACCCCGGCGGGCGCTTCTACGGCGAGAATGGCCGCTACCTCGGACGGGTTGAGGGCAACCGCATCTACAGCGCCCAGGGCCGCTACATGGGCCGCTTCGAGGAGTCCGGCGTCTTTCATGACGCGGCAGACATGCCGGCGACCGCCAGCCGAGCGGGTGCGCCTCGAGCGGATGATCCGCGCAATGTCGTATCCAGACACGACGGCGACCATGGCTCGCCGCCTGCCGTGCTGTCATCCGATCCGTCGGCGGGCACGCCGCTGATCGAGATCGTCAGGCCAGACAAGGGAACTCGCTGAACCTCGGCTCGCCATGTGTTCCGGCAGCCTCGACGTAGCGCTGTTCCAGCGCAGCCCGGTCGGCGATGACCTCGCTCTGGGGTGAGGCCCACGCGCCGATCCGGCTACCCAGCGGGCGCTGTGTGCAATATGGGCCCAACTCTGACGCCGGCAAGCGCACACTCTGTCCTTCGACATGCACCTGCCGCTCGAGCGCCACCCAGTGGAACAGCAGCGCTGCCCCGGGATTCGCGGCCAGTTCCTGGCGATCTGCTCAGCTCGTCTCGTCAGCCAGGTTCGATGACCTTTACGTCAAGCAATCGAGCCTTCAACCATCGATCAGACGAGTTTTCAGACAACACCCCTCAGCTAGACCTTTTCGCAATCGCCTTGCCGGAGCCCCCATGAAAACACAAGGAATTCTCGTTATCGCTGCCGCTCTGACTCTCGCCGTGACCCTCTCCGGTTGCGCCGGCAGCCATAAAGACAAAAATCAGGCCATTCCGCAGTCTGGTTTCCTGCCCAACTACAACCTCCTGACCGAAGTCGGTGGAACGCCGAAAGACGTCAAGCTGTGGCGTTACCGCAATGCGTCGGTCAACCCGGCGACCTATACCTCGATCATCATCGATCCGGTCGAGATCAAACATGGCGCCTACACCAAGGAAATCACGCCCGAAATCGTCGCCCAGACCAAGGCAACTTTGCAGGCGGCGATCCACGAAGCGGTTGGTAGTCGGGGCTCGATGAAAATCGTGACCACCCCTGGCCCTGGCGTCGTCCGCATCTCGGTTGCCATCACCGGTGCCGAGATCGACTCCGCGGGACTGAAGCTCTACAACTTCACGCCGATTGGGCTGGTGGTCAATGCTGCATCGTATGCCGGCGGCGTCAACTCGAAGATCCCGGCAATGGTGGTCGAGAGCAAGATCGTTGACAGCATGTCGCGAGCCTTTCTGGGCGGCGGCGTGGTGACCGTCCAGGGCGATTCTTTCCGAACCGGCAGCGGATCGGTCGAATCCTTCCAGAACATGGCAAAGAGGGCGGTTCAGGCAGCGGTGATGACCCCCGCTCAATAAACACCAACGCCGCAAAACCCTGAAGAGCGCCAGCAATCGCCCCATCACGCCATCAAGCTCGGCACAAGCGGTGAGGCCAGCCCCGGAAAGGGCGGCATGGTCCCGTCCCAGGGCAGTCGCTCGGTGCCGGTGCTGGTGCCGCCCCCCACGCAGACACCTTGCCTGGATGAATGCCTTTCGCGGCCATCTAGGCAGGTCGCTCGGCGCCAAACGCGAGGGACTGCAGCTTCCTGCCTGCAGTTCTCGCATCGGCTGGCTGCTGGAGAAGCGCGGCCTGATCGAGCGCGATGCCGAGTACGGCTGGCTGAGCGGGGATCCGGTACAGGCCGGGTCGCTGGATGAGTGGATCGGCTGGCGCTGAGCGCATCGGGGCAGGTGCGCTACACGCTCAAGACGCCCTGGCGCGACGGCACCACACACGTGGTGCTCGACCCGCTGGACTTCATCGCGCGGCTGGCGGGCGGGTTTTCGGCATCGAGATCGACGCGTGCGCACATTGCGCTCGACGAGCGGGGCGCGGGTGAGGACGATGGATTCGAGGGTATTTCATACCAAACATTAGTGGCTTATAACTATTCGTTGAGCACCGACGCCTATTGCTCCGTCGCTGGTTTACCCAAACGTTTGTTGTTCCCAGGCGCAAGTCAACCAGCCAGTACCTACAGAGGTGAATCCAAGATGATTGAGCTGATCCCCGACGCGAAGCAGTTATCCGTCATATTTTCACAAGCGATAGCCCCCACCTTCTTCCTTGGCGCAGTTGCCGGGTTTCTTTCGCTCATGACGTCAAGGTTATCGGGGGTCATGCGGCGTGTACAAGCTGTAAACGCAATAGATAAAGAGGATCCCGCGCGAGCACACCTCAAGGACGATCTTGAGAGATTGAGGCGCCGCGCCCGATTCCTGAACAGTGGCATCCTTGCGGCTCTATACAGCGGCCTCTGTGCCACAGTGCTTCTGGGTATTTTGTTCATAGCTGCTTTATTCAGTTTTGAACACGCCTATGGCGCCCCTGGGTTATTCGTGCTTGCCACGATTTTCCTCGGTTTCGCGCTGTTTCGTTTTGCGCAGGAAACCCGCATTGGTCTCACCGAAGCTGATGAATACCTTTAGCCATCTGGCAGAGTTCGTGATGCCAGGTGATGATCGAGGCCGAGATAGAGAAGTGGGCGCGGCTGATCCGTGATGCGAAGCTCAAGCTCGATTCGTGAACTGACCCGGATGGCTGGCGGGGCGCGTCTCCTCGGGGCTCCCGGTTACTGAACGTCAGTGACTTACGCGAGCCATTCAGAGTAGTCACTCAGGCTGAATACCCGCATCGCGCACTACATTTGCCCATTGCACGAGATCGCTTGCAATCACTTTGCGCATTTGCTCAGGGGTACTGAGTGCGGTGTCGATTCCCTGCGCGGCAAGGCGCTGCTTCACCTCGCTGTCCTGAAGCACACGATGCAGGCTCACGGCAAAGCGCGAGATGATCGCCGGTGGCGTCTGGCCAGGCATCAGGATGGCATACCAGCCATCCACGGCGTAGCCGGCGACGCCAGCTTCGGCCATGGTCGGTACCTCCGGCGCGACGGATGCACGCTGTGCACCGGTCACCGCCAGCGCGCGCAGTTTTCCGGCCTTGATGTGGGGTAGTGCCACGGTGACCGTACTGAAGTACATCAGCACCTGCCCGCCCAGCAATTCCGTGGTGGCCGGCCCGCCACCCTTGTACGGCACATGCACGAAGCGCGTGCCTGTCATCGACATGAACAACTCGCCGGTCAGGTGGGCCATGTTGCCGATACCTGCCGAAGCCATGGTCAGCTTGCCTGGCGATGCCTTCGCGAGTGCAACGAGCTCCTTCACGTTTTGCGCCGGGACGGAAGGGTGCACGACCAGTACGAAATTGCCGTTGCCGACCAGCGACACCGGCGCAAAATCGCGCACCGGGTGGTACGGCAGCTTGCGGTAAAGGCTGGGATTGATCGTGAAGCCGTTGCCGACGATCAGGATCGTATAACCATCCGGCGGCGCCTTCGCGACGATTTCCGTGCCGATGATGCCATTGGCACCGCCGCGATTATCGACGACGATGGGTTGGCGAAGTTCTTCGCTCAGGCGCGGTACCAACGAGCGCGCAATGATGTCGTTGGAACCACTCGGTGGAAACGGCACCACGAAGCGCAACGTTCGGCTCGGGTAGTCCTGGACCACGGCCGCTTGCGCCCCTGCCCAGAGGGGCCAGACGGCCAGGACAATCGCCGCCAATGCATTCGAACCTGGAGTCATGACGCTGGTTCCTCCGCTGCCGGGTGTACAGTCACCCCAAGCCAATGCGGACTACCATATCATTTCATGCTCTGCGTTCGCTGGATCTGCGCCTCGAGGCACTCCTGGGCGCGGCTACCAACCGATGTGAGCAGACTTTCCGTCTGACAGCTTCAAGGAGGCGCGCCGTGGCCGTTTCGCTCGAACGCCAGTCGTTTCTCGTCGAACCGCTTTCCCCGGTTCTCGGCGCAGTCATCGTCGGCCTGGATTTGCGCCAGCCGCTCGCAGAAGACACACGGCGCGCCGTCTACGACCACTTTGCGCGCTACCACGTACTGTGCTTTCGCGATCAGCATCTGGACCAGGACCAGCAAGTCGCCTTCTCCGAACAGTTCGGTACGCTGGAACACCACATCGCCCGGAATCGCGGCAAGATCAACCCGCTGGTCCAGATTGTCAGCAATCTCGGCCCAGACGGAAAGCCCAGCGGGAAGGTGTCTTCCGACCGGTGGCATTCAGACAAGTCGTTCCGGGCGCAACCCGCGCTCGCGACCATCCTTCACGCGCAGGTGATGCCGCCCGATGGCGGAGAAACCTGCTTTGCGAACATGATCGCCGCCTATGAAGCGCTGCCGGCGATGGAAAAGGCCGAGCTGGCCGACGTGCGCGTGGTCCACAGCTGGGAGATCTCCCGCGCACGTGCGGGCGGCCAGGCCACGTCGGAAGAAATCGCGGACGCGCCGCCGATGTCCCATCCCCTGGTGCGTGTCCTCCCGGAAACCGGCGAAAAGGCGCTCTTCATGGGAGAGCACGCAGCCTACTTCGAAGGCCTGCCGGAAGAAGTCGGTCGAATCCGACTCGAACAGCTCACTGCGCACGCAGTGGAGGAACGTTTCGTCTACCGCCACAAGTGGACCCTGGGCGACCTGCTGATGTGGGACAACCGGTGCCTGCTGCATCGCGCCAATACCAACTTCGATGCGGCACGTTTTCCCCGTGTCCTGCAGCGAACCTGCCTGCGAGGGGTGGCGTCGGCTTGAAGCGGGATGAGTGCCGGGCCTTGTCGAAAGGTCCGTTGGGTGCCACGGCAGCAGTGTTGCTTCACGCCGCAGGATTCCCTGCGATTGCCCGACGTTGGTGAACGTGGGACGCCAGTGGCATGGAGATTGCGCGCTCCATATGTCGGCGCCACGTTCTGAAAGAGGTATCCATGCTCGATTCGCTTGCGAAGAAGGTTGCCCCCCAGCACACGGCTGTTCTCGTCGTCGACATGCAGAACGAGTTCGTGGAGGCAGGGGGGCTGAGAGGCCGGGAAGGTGACGACCTTTCTTCAGCGCGCGCGCTGGTGCCGCGTGTGAAGCGCTTCCTCAAGCGAGTGCGGGCTGCCGGCGTCCAGGTCATCTACGTGCAGGCGGTCTACAACTCCGCCACGGAGCAATACATCTCCGACGTATGGAGGGAGCAGGACCTGCGCCGACGGCGCAGCCGGCAGCCCGAAGACCAGTGCCGGGAAGGCACCTGGAACGCCGACATCTGCGAGGCGCTCGCACCGGTCGAGGGCGACATGATCGTCCAGAAGCGCCGCTATTGTGCTTTCGAAGGCACCGGCCTCGACCTGATGCTCCGGTCGAAAGGCATACGAACCGTGGTGGTGACTGGGATGGCCACTGACATATGCGTGGAAAGCACGGTGCGCTCCGCGTTCGTCAAGGACTACTACGTCGTGCTCACCTCGGATTGCACGACCACGTACTCCGAAGAGGCGCACGAGCGCACGTTGCGTCTGGTCCATCGCTTCTACGGCGAGGTGGCCACGACCGCTGACATCATCGATTGCTGGAACCCGGAGGGCGCATGACTACATCACACGCGACATCGTCAGGCCTTGCACTCCTCGGGGCACTGTTTGTCGCAACCGGCGCGGTCCCGGCAGCGATCGCGCAGTCCTATCCGGTGAAGCCCGTGCGAATGCTGATCGGTTTTCCACCGGGGACTGCACCCGACACCATCATTCGCCAAATCAACCAGAAGCTTGGGGAGAGCGGGACGTGGACCCTGATCGTCGAGAACCGTCCCGGGCAAGGTGGCAGCATCGCGGCAGCGGAAGCGGCGCGCGCGGTGCCGGACGGATACACGTTGCTGTTTTCCGCTACGGGCGCGCTCGCAACCAACCCGGTCCTGTACGGGAACCTGCGCTACGACCCGGTCAAGGATTTCACCCCGATCACGCGGATCATCGACCTGCCCCTGGTCCTGATGGTCAATGCGGCGAGCCCCTACCGCTCTGTCGCCGACCTCGTGGCCGATGGCAAGGCGCGCCCGGGTGTCCTCAACTACGCGTCCGTGGGCAACGGCAGCACCTCGCATCTGGTGATGGCGAGCCTCGCAAAGCAGGCCGGCATGGAGATCACGCACGTGCCCTACAAGGGGTCAGCCGAGATCATTCCCGCACTCCTGGCAGGAAGCGTTCATGCCGTGTTCGAATCGATCGTGGTGGCGCAGGGGCAGAGCAAGGCGGGCCGGGCCCGCGTGCTCGCGGTCAGCACGGGCCGGCGCCTCTCCTCGATGCCTGATGTACCGACACTCGCCGAGGCCGGACTCAAGGGGTTCGACATGGCCGCCTGGTATGGCGTCCTAGGTCCCGCGGGATTGCCACAGGTCGTGGTGCAGCGGGCCAACCAGGACTTCATCAAGGCCGTGACAGCGCCGGACCTGCAGGCAGCCCTGGAAGGTCAGGGATCGCCGGTGGTCACCAGCACGGCTGAAGAGTTCGCCGTGTTCATCCGCACCGAAGGCATCCGATGGGGACAGGCAGTTCGTGACTCGGGTGCGAAGGCGCAGTGAGCAGAGTGTGGACTGCTCCCGGTGAGGTAGACAAGCCTGCCCTGTCCTGAGCTTGCTTGAAGTCTACGGGACTGACGTACCCGAGCGTCGAATGCCGGCGCGCGGGATTGTAGAACCGCTCGATGTAGTCGAACACGTGTGACTTCGCCTCCTCGCGCAAGCGCTACACCTTTCGTGCCGTGCGTTCGGTCTTCAGGCTGCTGAAGAATCTTTCCATCGCCAAGTTGTCCCAGACTTCGCCCGCGCGGATCATGCTGCACTCGATGCCTTGCTCAGCCCAAACCCGCTGGAAATGCTCACTCGCGTATTGCCCTGATCGGAGTGATGTAGCAGTTCCTGCGGACGTCCACGGCGCCATACAGACATCATCAGGGCATCGGCTACCAACCCCTCAGCGCGGAGCCTGGGCGGCTGCGTTTCGGCCGGCGATGCGGCCACACGCAAGGGCTTCGGTGATGTTGCCACCACCCGGATAGATCCGATTCCAGAGTGAACCGAGCTCGCCTGCGCAATAGAGCCCGGAAATCGGCTGCCCGCGGGTATTCAGCACCTCCGCCCGCGCGTTGTGACGAGGTCCGCCCTGGGTGTTGAGCAGGGTGGGCCACAGCTTGATTGCATAGAACGGACTGTTCGCCAGTGGGAGCAGGGTGTCGGACGGACGGCCGAACTCCCGGTCGGTGCCATCCGCGCAGGCCGCGTTGTAAAGTCCTACCGTCGATACGAGTGACGGCGGGTCGAGGCCGATCCGCGCGCCGAGTTGCTCCAGAGTGGGCGCGGCGGTGATCCAGCCTCGGTCGATCTCGGTCATGTTGTCGCGGCTCCATACATAGTGGTCACGAGCGGTACCGACCGTGGTGGTGCCGACGGTGCCTTGCCTGCGCGTGCTTTCGTCGAAGATCACGTAGCTCGGCACGCGTGGCTGGCGCAGCGTCTTCGGATCAATGAACGACGTATGGAACCAGACC